>JAUNRP010000034.1:0-11649 GCA_030544165.1 bacterium | reverse complement strand
TGGGCTGAACCAGCCCAGCGACGGAAACCGCGCGAGACTCAGTGCCCGTACCCCTGGTCCTTGGCGCGCTGGTAGGAGTTACGAATCTCCTCCTCCGCACCCTCACGGCCCACCCAGTGGGCGCCCTCCACGGACTTGCCGGGCTCGAGGTCCTTGTAGACCTCGAAGAAGTGCTGGATCTCGAGGCGGTGGAACTCCGAGACGTCCTCGATGTCCGTGCGCCATGACGCCCGCTGGTCTCCCGCCGGCACGCACAGCACCTTGTCATCGCCGCCGGCCTCATCGGTCATGCGGAACATGCCGAGCGCCCGGCACCGGATCACGCATCCGGGGAAGGTGGGCTCCTCCAGCAGCACGAGCGCATCCAGCGGATCGCCGTCCTCGCCGAGGGTGTCATCGATGAACCCGTAGTCATCGGGGTACCGGGTGGAGGTGAACAGCATCCGGTCCAGACGGATGCGGCCGGTCTCGTGGTCCACCTCGTACTTGTTCCGGTTCCCCTTCGGGATCTCGATAGTGACGTCGAACTCCACGTCCAAGTCCTTCCTCATGCGCCGTTCGCGCCATCCGGCGCGCTGGGGGGTTTCGCTTCGAGTCCCAGACTAGTCTGTGAGCGGAGAATCGATGTGCGCGTGGGAGGAGAGGCGTGAAGCTCGGAAGAATCGTGGCGCCGATCCTCGCGCTCGCCCTCGTTGGGGGCTATGTGGCCCTCGACGGCGCCGACATCGTCCCCGGACCCCTCACCACCCGCCCGGTCATCTCCGATCCCGCCCCCCACCCGGTCCCGGTGGTCCAGCCTGCGGCCGCCGATCCCGCCCCGTTCGCGATCGAGTCCGTCACCCCCGCCGATGTGACCGGGATCCTCGCGGAGTTCGTGGCGCAGCCCGAGGTGGGCCCGCGCGTGGCCGTGGACATCCGTGACGCCTCCACCGGGGCCCGGATCGCCTCCCACAATCCCACCCAGCTCGGCCCCCCGGCCTCCTCCACCAAGGTCCTGACCGCGGCGGCCACGCTCGCCCGCCTTGGTCCTGCCCACACATTCTCGACGACGACGGTGCTCGCCGATTCCACGATCGTCCTGGTGGGCGGGGGAGACCTGCTGCTCGGCGTGGGGGAACCCGCCGAGGGTGCGGACGGGCGCGCCTCGCTCACCGTGCTGGCCGAGCAGACCGCCACGGCCCTGAAGTCCCGTGGCATCACCACGATCTCCCTGGGCGTGGATGACACCCTCTTCGAGGGGGACGGCGTGGACGTGTGGAACCACCTCGACTACCGGTGGGTCATCCGGATGACCCCGCTGGCCGTGCGCGGGGGGATGGACGGCGCCGAGTTCGTCTCTGACCGGGACTACACCATCTACACCGCCGAGCTGTTCGCCGGAGAACTGGCCACGCAGGGAATCACCGTCGAGGGTTCACCCACCCGCATGGCCGCCCCTGAGGGCGCTGCGCTCGTGGGGGTGGTGGAGTCCGCCACCGTGGAGGAGGTCACGGCGTGGATGCTCAAGACCTCCAACAACTCGGTCTCCGAGGCCCTCGCCCGCCACGTGGCGATCGCTCGGGGCGAGGGCTCCACGGCGGCCGCGGCGGCCGCCGCCGTCACGGCAGAGATCGCAGCCCTCGGACTGCCCGCCACGGGCCTCTACCTCGCGGACACGTGCGGGCTCGCCAGCGAGAACCTCATCTCCCCGGACCTGCTCGTGGAGACGGTGCAGCTCGCCCTCTCCGGGGCCAACCCGCGGCTCGATTCCATGGTGGAGGGCTTCCCGATCTCCTACCTGGACGGGACGCTCTCGGACCGGATCATGGCGGCGGCTGGCGAGGTGCGCGCCAAGACGGGGACGCTCGCCACCGTGGTCTCCCTCACCGGACTGATCGAGGCCCGCTCGGGCGCGCGCCTGACGTTCTCCGTGGTGGCCGCCGGGCTCGAACCCGGGGGCGTGTGGGGGGCCCGCCTCCGTGTGGACCAGTTGGTGGCTGCGCTCACAGAGAACGCCTAACAACCGCGCCCGGCCGCGGCGTGGCATACCGTGGGTCCATGACCGTTCTTCCCTGGGAGATCTCCGCGCGGCGAGCCGGGCAGCTCGCTCCCGCCGGACCCTCTGGAACCCGTGCCTCACTGCGCGGGGTGGTCGCCTCACTGCGCCGCGCGGCCGCCAGCGCCCCCGAGCTCGTTGCCGGGATCACGGGCCTCCACCACGCCGCCCGCATTGCCGCCTCCTACCCCGTCTACGTGGTGGACCGGGCCCGGTGGAGCGAGGCCAACGCGGAGCTGTTCGCCACGATCGCCCAGCCCGCGCTCGCCCTCGAGAACCGCCTCCAGGCCCGCCTCGCCGCAGAGGAGACCGGGGCGCTCCTCTCCGTGCTCTCCACGCGGGTGCTCGGCCAGTTCGATCCCTACATGAGCGATGGCCGCCTCCTGCTCGTGGCCCCCAACGTGGTCCAGATCGAGCGGCAGCTCGATCTGGACGTGATGGACTTCCGCCTCTGGGTGTGCCTGCACGAGCAGACCCACGCCGTCCAGTTCGCTGCGGCGCCCTGGCTCTCCGAGCACCTGCTCGGCCGCATCCAGGCGGTGACCTCGAGCATCGGTAACGTGGACTCCGGCCCCTCCCGCGTGAAGTCCGCCGTGGGTGCCATCACGGACCTGGTGCGCGGGAAGGACGGCGCCGGATCGCTCCTCGACGCCCTCCTCACCGAGGAGGAGCGGGAGGAGATGGACGCCCTCGTGGCGATCATGAGCCTGCTGGAGGGCCACGCGGACGTGGTGATGGACGAGGTGGGCCCGGCCCGCATCCCCTCCGTGCGCCGCATCCGCGCCGCCTTCGAGCGCCGCCGCGATGGCGTGGGCCTCCTGGACACCGTGGTCCGCCGCGTCACCGGAATGTCCGAGAAGCTCAACCAGTACCGCGATGGCGCCGCGTTCGTGCGCGGCGTGGTGGGACAGGTGGGCCACGAGGGCCTCAACGCCGTCTGGGCCGCGCCGGAGAACCTCCCGCAACCGGACGAGATCCACCAGCCAGGGCGCTGGGTCACGCGCGTCCACGGTTGATGGGCCCCACCGAGCGGGTGGCCCGGGCGCGCACCGCCGTCGCGGCCCTCGCGCTCCCACCCGGCAGCCGCGCGCTCGTCGCCTGCTCCGGGGGCCCCGATTCCCTCGCCCTCGCCGCCACCCTCGCCCACGTGGCGCCCCGCCAGGGCTGGGTGGCGGGCGCCGTCGTCGTGGATCACGGGCTGCTGCCCACCTCCGCCGCAGACGCGGCCCGGGCCGCCGCCACCTGCGAGCGCCTGGGCCTGCCCACCGAGGTGCGCCGGGCCCAGGTGGCCGGCCGGGGCGGCCCCGAGGGCGCCGCGCGGGACGCCCGGTACGCCGCGCTCACCGAGGCCGCCGGCGCGGAGGGGATCGTCCTCCTGGGCCACACCCTCGATGACCAGGCGGAGACGGTCCTCCTGGGCCTCGCCCGCGGATCGGGGGCGCGCTCGCTCGCGGGCATGGCGCCCGCCACCGGCCGCTACCGCCGCCCCTTCCTCTCCCTCACCCGTGCGGACACCACCGGCATCTGCACGGACCTCGGCCTTACCCCCCTCCAGGACCCCTCCAACGCGCTGGACGGCCCGTGGCGCCGCGCGGACGGCGGCCCCCTCCTGCGCTCGGCCCTCCGCCACACCGTGATCCCGGCCCTCGAGGAGGCCCTCGGCCCGGGCGTCGTGCCCGCGCTCGCCCGCACGGCGGACCTGCTGCGCGCGGACGCGGACCACCTGGACGCGCTCGCGGACGAGGCGCTCGCCCGGGCCAGGGTGGACGACGACGCAACGCACGCCCCGTCGTCGTCGATGACTCTGGAGGTGGCCGGGCTGGAACGGCTGCCGGACGCCGTGCGCACCCGGGTGGTCCACCGCGCCATAATGGGGGTGGCGCCCCCCGGCGCGAGGGGCGCGGTGGGGAGCCGGCACGTGGAGGCGGTGGACCGGCTCCTCGTGGAGTACCGAGGACAGGGCATCGCGCACCTGCCGGGGTTCGTGAGGGCCCGGCGTGAGGGTGGGCGGCTGGTGATCGAGGATCAAGGAGAGACGCGTGGACGCGAAGGACGTTGAGGGCGAGATCGAGAAGGTCCTGATCTCGGCCGAGGAGATCGATGCGCGGCTGACCGAGATGGCCGCGGAGATCGATGCGTACTACCAGGGCGAGAAGGTGCTGCTCGTGGGCGTCCTGAACGGGGCGGTCATGGCCATGGCGGACCTCTCCCGCAAGCTCAGCACACCCGCGCAGATGGACTGGATGGCGGTGAGCTCCTACGGCTCGGGCACCAAGTCCTCGGGCGTGGTGCGCATCCTGAAGGACCTCGCCTCGGACATCCACGATGTGAACGTGCTGATCGTGGAGGACATCATCGATTCGGGGCTCACGCTGTCCTGGCTGATCGCCAACCTGAAGTCCCGGGAGCCCAAGTCGCTGCGGATCGCCACGGTGCTGCGCAAGCCCGAGGCGGCCAAGGTGGAGGTGCACGTGGACCACGTGGGATTCGACATCCCCAACGAGTTCGTGGTGGGCTACGGCCTCGACTATGCGGGGGACTACCGCACCCTCCCGTTCGTGGGGACGCTCGCGCCCCACGTGTACGGGGGATAGGGCCGCTAGGCTCACCCCGCCGGTCCTCCCGCTCCAACACCCCAACCGAAAGCCTCGCCGATGGAAACCAAGAAGAAGACTCGCAGCCCGCAGATGGCCTGGGGCCTCCTCGCGCTCGCGATCGGATTCTTCCTCCTGTTCAGCCTGCTGACCTCCCCGCAGGTCTCCACGATCCCCACCTCGGAGGGCATGGAGCTGCTGCGGCAGCGCACCGGGATCGAGCGCGTGGAGATCAACGGGGTGGAGCAGAAGGTCTCCCTCGAGCTCGCGCGGGCGCACACCACCACCCAGCGCGATGGCAGCACCAAGGACGTGGGCACGGACGTGGCGTTCTACTACGTGGAGCACCAGGGCGATGAGGTGGTCTCGCTGGTGGAGCGCGCGGATCCGGACAACGGTCACAACTCGGTGATGCCGCAGCCCAACTTCTTCGTCTCCCTCCTCTCCCTCATCCTGCCCCTCATGATCTTCGTGGGAATCTTCTGGTTCCTGATGAGCCGGATGCAGGGCGGGGCCGGCGGGGTCATGAGGTTCGGCAAGTCCCGGGCCAAGATGGTCAACAAGGAGAACCCGGACGTGACGTTCGCCGATGTGGCGGGCGTGGACGAGGCCGTGGAGGAGCTCCAGGAGATCAAGGAGTTCCTCTCCGAGCCCGCCAAGTTCCAGGCGGTAGGCGCCAAGATCCCGCGGGGCGTGCTGCTCTACGGGCCGCCCGGAACCGGTAAGACCCTGATCGCCCGCGCGGTGGCGGGCGAGGCCGGGGTGCCGTTCTACTCGATCTCCGCCTCGGAGTTCGTGGAGATGTTCGTGGGCGTGGGCGCGAGCCGCGTGCGTGACCTGTTCGACCAGGCCAAGGAGAACGCCCCGGCCATCATCTTCATCGATGAGATCGATGCGGTGGGCCGCCACCGCGGCGCCGGCATGGGCGGCGGGCACGATGAGCGCGAGCAGACCCTCAACCAGCTCCTGGTGGAGATGGACGGGTTCGATTCGGGCACCAACGTCATCCTGATCGCCGCCACCAACCGGCCGGACGTGCTGGACCCCGCGCTGCTGCGCCCCGGCCGGTTCGACCGCCAGATCTCCGTGGAGGCCCCGGACCTGGAGGGCCGGCTCAAGATCCTGCAGGTGCACTCCAAGGGCAAGCCCATGAGCGAGTCCGTTGACCTGCGCACGGTGGCCAAGCGCACCCCCGGCTTCTCCGGTGCGGACCTGGCGAACGTGCTGAACGAGGCGGCGCTGCTGACCGCCCGCTCCTACGCCCAGCTCATCGACAACCGGGCGCTGGACGAGGCCATCGATCGCGTGATCGCGGGCCCCCAGAAGCGCACCCGCGTGATGAACGAGAAGGAGAAGAAGATCACCGCGTACCACGAGGGTGGCCACGCGGTGGTGGCGGCGGCGCTGCGCTACACGGACCCGGTCACCAAGGTGACCATCCTGCCGCGCGGCCGGGCGCTCGGCTACACCATGGTGATGCCCACGGAGGACCGCTACTCCACCTCCCGCAACGAGCTGCTGGACCAGCTCGCCTACGCCATGGGCGGGCGTGTGGCGGAGGAGATCGTGTTCCACGATCCCACCACGGGCGCCTCGAACGATATCGAGAAGGCCACCGCCATCGCCCGGAAGATGGTCACCCAGTACGGCATGAGCGCCCGGGTGGGCTCCGTGAAGCTGGGAACCACCAACTCCGAGCCCTTCCTGGGCCGGGACCTCGGCCACCAGCGCGACTACTCCGAGGAGATGGCCGGCGCGATCGATGACGAGGTTCGCGCCCTCATGGACGGCGCCCACGAGGAGGCCTGGGAGATCCTGAATGAGTACCGCGGGGTGTTGGACCACCTGGTCCTCGAACTCCTCGAGCGCGAGACCCTCAACGAGAAGGAGCTCAAGGAGGTCTTCGCGCCCATCGTGAAGCGCGAGCCCCGCAGCATCTGGACCACCGATCCGGACCGCCCCGTCTCGGATATCCCGCCAGTGGACTCCCCGGCCGAGGTGGCGGCCGGCACCGCCGGTGAGCTGCCCCAGGACCAGGCGGCGCACGCCAACCCGGAGGGCGCGATCGGGCTGGGGGAGACCCCGGACGGCGGCACCGTGGGGGATCCCACGGGGGGCCTCGATGCGTGAGCCCATCCAGATGCCGGTGGACCACGGCCTGGCCCCGGGCCAGGAGCGCCCGTATGACGCGGAGGGCGTGCGGCGGGCCATCCGCTCGCTCCTGGAGGCGATCGGGGAGGACCCGGACCGCCCCGGGCTCGCGGGCACCCCGGACCGGATCGCCCGCGCCTACGAGGAGGTCTTCTCCGGCCTCCACAGCGATCCGGACGAGGTGCTGCGCACCCAGTTCGAGATCGGCCACGAGGAACTCATCATCGTGCGTGACATC
This sequence comes from bacterium, assembly GCA_030544165.1. Lineage (GTDB taxonomy): Bacteria > Actinomycetota > Actinomycetes > Actinomycetales > Actinomycetaceae > JAAZBW01. The sequence continues at coordinate 4,631 of JAUNRP010000034.1, read as the reverse complement.
GACATGTACTCCATGTGCGAGCACCACCTCCTGCCCTTCCACGGCCGCGCCCACGTGGGCTACATCCCCGGGGAGGAGGGCAAGGTCACGGGCCTGTCCAAGCTCGCCCGCCTCGTGAACGGCTACTCCCGCCGACCCCAGGTGCAGGAGCGACTCACCACCCAGATCGCCGATGCCCTGGTGGACCACCTGGGCGCCGCGGGCGTGATCGTGGTGATCGAGGCCGAGCACCTGTGCATGTCCATGCGCGGGGTCCGCAAGCCCGGTGCCACCACCATCACCTCCGCCGTGCGCGGCCACCTGCGCCACCACGCCACCCGGGCGGAGGCGATGAGCCTCCTCATGGCCGGCAAGTAGCCCCTCCATGGGCCCCCTCACCGCCTCCCGCACCCTCGTCATGGGGGTCCTCAACGTCACGCCCGATTCCTTCTCCGACGGCGGCGCCTGGGCCGATCCGTCCCGTGCCGTTGCGCGGGGGCTTTCCATGTCCGACGACGGCGCAGACATCCTGGACGTGGGTGGTGAATCCACGCGCCCGGGGGCCACGCGGGTGAGCACGGAGGAGGAGCAGGAGCGGATCATCGGGGTGATCGAGGAGCTCGCGGCAGCCGGACACGTGATCTCCGTGGACACGCTCAACGCCTCCACGGCCATCGCCGCCGTTCAGGCCGGGGCCGCGATCGTCAACGACGTCTCCGGGGGCACCTCGGACCCTGCGATGCTGGGGGCCGTGGCGGACCTGGCGGTGCCCTACATCCTGCAGCACTCGCGCGGAGAGCCCACCACCATGGTGGACCTGGCCCGCTACGGGGAGGACCTCGTGGGAGAGGTGATCGCGGAGCTGGAGGGGCGCGTGGCCGCCGCGGTGGCTGCCGGGATCGCGGAGTCCGCGATCATTCTGGATCCGGGCCTGGGCTTCGCCAAGGAGGGGAACCAGAACTGGGAGGTGCTCGCCTCGCTGGAGCGGTTCCGGGCCCTCGGCTTCCCCGTGCTGGTGGGGGCCTCGCGCAAGCGGTTCCTCGGGGCGATCCCGCCGGAGGACCGCGCCGCCGATCCTGCCGAACGCGACCACGCCACTGCCGCCATCACCGCCCTGGCGGCCCTGGCCGGGGTGTGGGGGGTGCGGGTCCACGAGGTCAGGCCCTCCCGCGACGCCGTGCGGGTGGCCGAGGCGTGGGGAGCTGCGCGGAAGGAGGCGCGCCCATGAGCGACACCATCTGGCTCACCGGTATCACCGCCCACGCCTACCACGGGGTCTTCAGCTTCGAGCGGGAGCAGGGGCAGCGGTTCGTGCTCGATGTGGGCTACGAGCTGGACACCCGCGAGCCCGCGCGCACCGACTCCGTGCGGGACGCCGTCTCCTACGCCGATGTGGCGGACGCCCTCCACCGCGTCCTCACCTCCGAGCCCGCCAACCTGGTGGAGACCGTGGCCGAGCGCATGGCCGCCGCGGTCCTCGCGTTCCCGGGCGTCCGCGCCGCCACGGTGGTGCTCCACAAGCCGGAGGCCCCCGTCTCGGTGCCCTTCGCGGACGTCTCCCTCACCATCCGCCGCACCCCCCTCACCGTGGTGCCGCTGGAACCGGTCACGGTGGCACTGGGACTCGGGGGCAACGTGGGCGACGTGGAGGGCCACCTGCGCTCCGCCGTCGGGGAGCTACGGGAGGTGCTTGACGAGGTGGCGGTGGGGCCGCTGGTCCGCACCGCCGCGATGACCCTGCCGGGAAGCGATCCCCAGTCCGACTACCTCAACACCGTGGTCACCGGCCGCACCCGCCTCGCCGCGCGTGAGGTCCTGGACCTGTGCCACCGCCTCGAGCGGGCCGCCGGCCGGCTCCGCGAGGTCCGCTGGGGGCCGCGCACCCTGGACGTGGACCTGCTCGCATACGGGGACCTGCACTCCGACGACGCCGAGTTGGCCCTGCCCCACCCCGGCGCGGGGGAGCGGGCCTTCGTGGTGGTCCCGTGGGCCGCGGTGGCCCCCGGGTTCGAGCTGGACGGAACGCCGCTTGCGCCGCGGGCCACCCGCATGGTGGGGGAGATCCTCGAGACGCGCGAGGAGTGGGTGTGAGCCGCACATCGTGGGTGACGATCGTGGGCGCCTTCGTGGTGGCGGCGATGGGAAGCTACGCGGTGTTCGTACTGGCCCAGGGGATGGGGGCGCCCACGCCCCGGGCCACCTGGCTCACCCACGCCTTCATGGCCGTGATCACGCTGTGGGTGTTCGTCCGCGGCCGGGCTGTGCGTCAGATGGTGGAGGGTGGGGACACCAACATGACGCCCCTGGAGGCGGCCCGGATCGCGATGATGGCCAAGACCGCCGCCGTGGTGGGATCGCTGCTCGCGGGGTACTTCGCGGCGGTGGCACTGTTCGTGATGGGGCTGCCGAGCGCACCGGTGCGGGTGGAGCTGCTGATCTCCGGGCTGGTGGGGATCCTCGTGGCCGGAGTGATGGTGGTGGTGGGGATCCTGGTGGAGGGCTGGTGCCGGATCGATCCGCCGGATGAGGATGGACCGGGAGGCCGAGAGCCCACGGCACCCACCGCCGCCTGAGATGATGCTGGAGAGCGAGAGGAATCCAATGACCATGCCAGATGCCCCGAGGCGCGGGCCGTTCGAGCCCGAGGGCCTCACGTTCCGGCCCGTCTCCCTGAACCTCGTGAAGGTGCGCTACATCAGTTGGGCCATCCCGCTCGCGATCCTGCTGGTCATCGCGGTGGTGCTGCTGGTGCTCGGGCAGACGGTGGCGGGATCGATCGTGCTCGGATTCACGGTGGCGCTCGGTGCCTGGCTCGGATGGCTGATCCCCCGGCAGGTCAAGGCGATCGGGTACGCCGAGGCCCAGGAAGACCTCATCATCCGCAAGGGAATCCTCTTCAAGTCCATGACCGTGGTGCCCTACGGCCGCATGCAGTTCGTGGACGTCCACCAGGGGCCGTTGGACCGCGCCTTCGGCGTCTCGGAGGTCAAGCTCCACACCGCCGCCGCCACCACGGACGCCTCCCTCTCGGGGCTGCCCGGGGATGAGGCGGCCCGGCTCCGCGACCGCCTGACGGAACGCGGCGAGGCGAGGCTGGCGGGACTGTGACCGAGGACCAGCAACAGGTCGAGGCGCCAGGGAGGGGTCCGTCGTCGGGGGAGAGCACACCGGCGGGCCACCTGAAGGGTGAGCCGCAGGCCCCGGCCGAGGGCTCGGCGCTGTGGCGGCGGGTGCACAAGGCGACGCCGGTGATCAAGTCGTGGCAGGTGATCGCGGCGCTGATGGCGGCGATCGCGTTCTATGCGTTCGATGACATCCTGAGGAACTTCGGGCGGCTCCCGGCGCTGTGGATCGTCGGGGCGGTGCTCGGGATCCTTGTGGTGGCGCTGCTCATCTCGCTCGTGTACTCGTATTTCGCGTGGAAGCGGACGGCGTACGCGATCGGTGCGGACGCGGTCTACTTCCACAAGGGCATCCTGTTCCGTTCGCAGCGGCACGCCCGCCTCAACCGCATCCAGGGAGTGGACATCACGCGCCCACTGCTGGGGCGGCTGGTGGGGCTCTCGAGCCTCGCGATCGAGACCGCCGGTGGGGGCGATTCCAAGGTGGTCATCGAGTACCTGAAGGACGAGGAGGCCGAGCGGCTGCGCACCGAGGTGCTGGCCCGGGCTGCCGGTCTGAAGGCGAGGCAGGCGGGGGAGGACCCCGCGGCGCCCTCGTTCGCCCGTGCGCCGGAGCGGGTGGTCAACGAGCTGCCCGCCGGGCAGTTGGTGGTCTCCCTCCTGCTCTCGCTGGGGACGATCATCGGGGTGATCGCCCTCGTGGTGGCGTTCGCGATCCCGGTGGCACTCGGGGAGCCCATGGGCCTCGTGGGGATGCTGCCGGTCTTCTTCATCTTCGCGAGTGTCACGTGGGTGTACTTCTCGGGGCACTTCGGGCACACGTTGGCGATCTCCCCGGATGGCATCCGGCTGCGCCACGGGCTGCTCTCCACCCAGTCCCAGACCATCCCGCCGGGCCGGATCCAGGCGGTGAAGCTCACCCAGCCGTTCCTGTGGCGGGGGAAGGACTGGTGGAAGGTCGAGATCAATGTGGCCGGATACGGGATCTCCAGTAGCACGGACAACACCAGTAACGTCCTCTCGCGCCAGGTGCTGCTCCCGGTGGCCTCCCGCGAGATCGCCCTGCGCGCCCTGTGGCTGGTGCAGCGCGACCTCGGTGTGGACGATCCGCAATCCGCCCTCGATGCGGGGATGGTGGGATCCCTGGGGGATGCCGGTTTCATGCACTCGCCGCGCTCGGCGCGGTGGGTGGACCCGATCTCGTGGAAGCGCAACGGGCTGCTGATCACGCGGTCCGTGATGCTCATGCGCAGCGGGCGGATCACCCGGGAGTTGGTGGTGGTGCCGCACGAGCGGACGCAGTCGCTCGGCGTGGCGCAGGGTCCCATCCAGCGGCGGCTGCAGGTTGCCACCTTCGAGGGGCACAGCGTCCCCGGTCCCGTGCTGCCGCGGGCCAAGCACCTCCCGCAGTTCGTGGCGATGCAGGTGTTGGCCCAGCAGGCGCAGCGGGCACGCGAGGCGCGCGCCAAGGAGCGGCCCGAGGAGTGGATGCGCAGGGTTGGCGCGGTGGGGGTTCCGGTGGAGGAGGCC
>JAUNRP010000033.1 GCA_030544165.1 bacterium | reverse complement strand
TCGCGCTGGTTCGCCGACTCCACCAAGGAGGGGCAGCGGTACCGCGACTTCGTGAAGGAAGACGTGGAGATCCGCAAGCTCATGAGCGAGCAGCTCGAGCGCGCCGGCATCGCCAAGGTGGAGATCGAGCGCACCCGGGACCGCGTCCGTGTGGACCTCCACACCGCGCGTCCGGGCATCGTGATCGGTCGCCGTGGTGCCGAGGCGGACAAGCTTCGTGGCCAGCTCGAGAAGCTGACCGGCAAGCAGGTCCAACTGAACATCCTCGAGGTCAAGAACCCCGAGATCGACGCCCAGCTTGTGGCCCAGGGCGTGGCCGAGCAGCTCTCTGCTCGCGTTTCGTTCCGCCGCGCGATGCGCAAGGGCATCCAGTCTGCGCAGCGCGCCGGCGCCAAGGGCATCCGGGTCCAGTGCTCGGGCCGCCTCGGTGGCGCCGAGATGAGCCGTTCCGAGTTCTACCGCGAGGGCCGCGTGCCGCTGCACACCCTCCGCGCGAACATCGACTACGGCTTCCACGAGGCCCGCACCACCTTCGGCCGGATCGGCGTGAAGGTGTGGATCTACAAGGGCGATCAGACCGAGAAGGAATTCGCGCGCGAGCAGGCCGACTCCGCTCCGCGTGGCCGCCGTGGCGATCGCCGCGATGGCCGCCGTGGGGGCGAGCGTCGGGACGCCCGCGGCCCGCGCGAGGACGAGAACCAGACCCAGGCTCAGGCCCCCGCCGAGGGTGCCGCAGAGCCGACCGCAACGGAGGCGTGAGCCATGCTGATCCCCCGTCGTACCAAGTACCGCAAGCAGCACCACCCGGGCCGCTCCGGCGCGTCCAAGGGTGGCAACACGATCGCCTTCGGTGACTTCGGCATCCAGGCCCTCGAGCCCGCCTACGTCACCAACCGGCAGATCGAGGCTGCGCGTATCGCCATGACCCGCCACGTCAAGCGTGGTGGAAAGGTCTGGATCAACATCTTCCCGGACCGCCCCCTCACCAAGAAGCCGGCCGAGACCCGCATGGGTTCCGGTAAGGGTTCCCCCGAGTGGTGGGTGGCGAACGTGAAGCCCGGCCGCGTGCTGTTCGAGCTCAGCGGTGTTCCGGAGCCCCTGGCCCGCGAGGCCATGCGCCGCGCACAGCACAAGCTCCCCATGAAGACCCGTTTCATCTCACGAGAGGGTGGTGAGATCTGATGGCATACGGCTCCAAGGGCCTTGCGGCCAGCGACCTCGACACCATGGACAACCAGAAGCTCGCAGACGAACTCGCGAAGGCCAAGGCCGAGCTGTTCAACCTGCGCTTCTCGCAGGCCACCGGCCAGCTCGAGGACCACGGCCGATTCCGCGCCGTGAAGAAGGACATCGCGCGCATCTACACCATCGTGCGTGAGCGTGAGCTCGGGATCCGTACGGAGCCCAGCACCGAGAAGCCCACCAAGGCGGAGAAGGCGAAGAAGAAGTGAGCGAGAACGCAACCCAGGCCCCCGAGGCCACGGCGAGTGACGTCGTCGAGAATGAGACCGCAACCGAGCGCAACCAGCGCAAGGTGCGTCAGGGCTACGTCGTGTCCGACAAGATGCAGAAGACCATCGTGGTGGAGCTCGAGGACCGCGTGAAGCACCCGCTGTACGGCAAGGTGCTCACCAAGTCCACAAAGGTCAAGGCCCACGATGAGAACAACGAGGCTGGCATCGGCGATCTCGTTCGCATCATGGAAACGCGTCCGCTCTCGGCCACCAAGCACTGGCGGCTCCTCACCATCATCGAGAAGGCCAAGTAAGGCCCATTAGTTCGGCCAGGCTCGGGGACCACCGCGAGAACCGGCACGACGACAGGAGAAACTAACAATGATCCAGCAGGAGACGCGACTGAAGGTCGCCGACAACACGGGTGCGAAGGAGATCCTCTGCATCCGGGTGCTCGGTGGCTCAGGTCGGCGCTATGCCGGCATCGGCGACATCATCGTTGCCACCGTGAAGGACGCGATCCCGGGCGGAAACGTCAAGAAGGGTGACGTCGTCAAGGCGGTCGTGGTGCGGACCCGCAAGTCCCGCCGCCGCCCGGACGGCTCCTACATCCGCTTCGACGAGAACGCTGCCGTGATCCTCAAGGCCGACGGCGAGCCGCGCGGCACCCGCATCTTCGGCCCGGTGGGCCGCGAGCTGCGTGACAAGAAGTTCATGCGCATCATCTCGCTTGCCCCGGAGGTGCTCTGAAATGGCGAAGATCAAGAAGGGCGACCTGGTCCAGGTGATCAGTGGTCGCGACAAGGGCCGTACCGGCCGCGTGCTCGAGGTCCTCACGGACTCCGACCGCCTGATCGTTGAGGGCGTGCAGCGCGTCAAGCGCCACACCAAGGTGGGGCAGTCGCAGCGCGGCGCCCGCACCGGTGGCATCGAGACCGTCGAGGCCCCGATCCACGTGTCCAACGTGATGCTGGTGGGTCCGGACAAGAAGCCCGTCCGCGTGGGATACCGCGAGGTCGAGGTCAAGCGTGGTGGCCGCACCAAGATCGCTCGTGAGCGCATCGGCCGCAGGGCCGGTAAGGAGATCGAACTGTGACCGAGACCGCTGAGAAGACCGCTACGGCGGAGAAGGTGGCGCCTCGCCTCAAGGAGCGCTTCCGCGCGGAGATCAAGCCCGCGATGCTGGAGGAGTTCGGTTACGCCAACGTCAACCAGATCCCCGGGGTCACCAAGATCGTGGTGAACATGGGTGTGGGCGACGCCGCGAAGGACGCCAAGATCATCGAGGGCGCCATCGCCGACCTGACCGCGATCACCGGGCAGAAGCCCCAGGTGACCAAGGCCCGCAAGTCCATCGCACAGTTCAAGCTGCGCGAGGGCATGCCGATCGGCGCGCACGTGACACTGCGCGGTGACCGGATGTGGGAGTTCCTCGACCGTCTGCTGTCCCTCGCACTGCCGCGCATCCGCGACTTCCGCGGACTGAGCCCCAAGCAGTTCGACGGGAACGGCAACTACACCTTCGGCCTCACGGAGCAGTCCATGTTCCACGAGATCGACCAGGACAAGACCGATCGCGTGCGCGGCATGGACATCACCGTGGTCACGGGCGCGACGAACGACGCTGAGGGGCGGGCGCTGCTCAAGCACCTCGGGTTCCCCTTCAAGGAGGACTGATCCATGGCGAAGACCGCTCTGAAGAACAAGGCGAACCGCAAGCCCAAGTTTGCTGTTCGCGCCTACACCCGGTGCCAGCGGTGCGGCCGTCCGCACTCGGTGTACCGCAAGTTCGGACTGTGCCGAGTCTGCCTGCGCGAGATGGCCCTGCGTGGCCAGCTCCCGGGCGTGACGAAGTCCAGCTGGTAAACCAACTACGTGGCAGGTCCGCAGACGCGGAAACCGCCCCGAGGAAGGGCAGACGCCCACAATGACAATGACCGATCCCATTGCGGACATGCTGACCCGTCTGCGCAACGCGAACGCTGCGCACCACGACGAGGTCACCATGCCGTACTCCAAGCTGAAGGCGGCGATTGCCGAGATCCTGAAGGCGGAGGGCTACATCGCCGACTTCGCCACCAAGGATCTTGAGGTGGGCAAGGAGCTCACCCTCAACCTCAAGTTCGGCCCCAACCGTGAGCGTGCGATCGCCGGTGTGCGTCGCATCTCCAAGCCGGGCCTCCGCGTGTACGCCAAGTCCACCAACCTCCCGAAGGTCCTGGGCGGCCTGGGCGTCGCGATCCTGTCCACCTCCTCCGGTCTCCTGACTGACCGCGAGGCCGAGAACAAGGGCGTTGGCGGGGAAGTCCTCGCCTACGTCTGGTGACCCGGAAAGGAGCTATGACATGTCCCGAATTGGACGACTTCCGATCCCGGTCCCGAGCGGCGTCGAGGTGAAGATCGACGGCAGCACCGTCACGGTGAAGGGCCCCAAGGGCGAGCTCTCCCACCAGATCCCCGGCCAGATTGCCGTGGAGAAGGGTGAGGATGGCGCGCTCGAGGTGACGCGCCCGGACGATGAGCGCGACTCGCGCGCGCTCCACGGCCTCACGCGCACCCTCATCAACAACATGGTGGTGGGTGTGACCCAGGGCTACGAGAAGAAGCTCGAGATCGTGGGCACCGGTTACCGTGTGCTCGCCAAGGGCTCGAACCTCGAGTTCAACCTCGGCTTCTCGCACCCGGTGGTCGTGTCCCCTCCCGAGGGGATCACCTTCGCGGTGGAGGGACCGAACAAGTTCTCGGTCTCCGGTATCTCCAAGCAGCTCGTCGGTGAGACGGCCGCGAACATCCGCAAGATCCGTAAGCCCGAGCCCTACAAGGGCAAGGGTGTGCGCTACGCGGGCGAGCAGGTCCGCCGCAAGGTCGGAAAGGCTGGTAAGTAGCCATGGCAGTAACGATCAAGGGCAAGGGCAAGGCCGTCTCGCGTGCGCGCCGGCACTTCCGTGTCCGCAAGAAGATCAGCGGCACCGCCTCCCGTCCCCGCCTGGTGGTGACCCGTTCCAACCGCCACATGGTGGCGCAGCTCGTGGACGACGCGACCGGACGCACCCTCGTCTCCGCCTCCACCCTCGAGGTGGACCTCCGCGAGGCGGATGGAGACAAGACCGACAAGGCCCGCAAGGTTGGCCAGCTCATCGCCCTCCGCTCCAAGGACGCGGGGATCGAGGAGGCTGTGTTCGACCGGGGTGGAAACAAGTACCACGGCCGCGTGGCCGCCGTCGCTGACGGCGCCCGTGACGGTGGACTGACCCTCTAGAGACAAGAGAGCAGAGGTAGAACTGATGGCTGCACCGCAGCGAAGCAGGGCCGGCTCCGGCTCCGAGGGCCAGGGCGAGACCCGCGAGTCCCGCGAGTCCCAGAACGCGCGCCGTGACGCGCGCCGGGACTCGAGCCGGGCGCCCCGCGATGAGAAGAACCAGTACATCGAGCGTGTTGTCACCATCAACCGCGTCGCCAAGGTCGTGAAGGGTGGACGTCGTTTCTCCTTCACCGCGCTGGTGGTCGTGGGAGACGGCGACGGCACGGTCGGCGTGGGATACGGCAAGGCCAAGGAGGTGCCCGCGGCGATCGCCAAGGGTGTCGAGGAGGCGAAGAAGAGCTTCTTCAAGGTTCCCCGCATCGGCCGTACCATCCCGCACGCGGTTCAGGGTGAGGACGCCGCCGGCGTCGTCTTCCTGCGCCCGGCCTCCCCGGGTACCGGTGTTATCGCCGGTGGTCCGGTGCGCGCCGTCCTCGAGTGCGCGGGTATCCACGACATCCTGTCCAAGTCGATGGGCTCGTCCAACGCGATCAACATCGTGAAGGCGACCGTGGCCGGACTCCAGGCACTCGAGCAGCCGGAGGCCGTCGCGGCCCGCCGCGGCCTGTCGCTGGAGCACGTTGCTCCGGTCGGCATGCTGCGCGCCCGCGCCGCCGCCGACGAGCGCGCGCGCCACGAGGCCGAGGTCGCCGCGGCCCAGCCGGGAGGTAACTCGTAATGGCCGAGCTCAAGGTAACCCAGACCAAGTCCGCCATCGGCGGGACCCACAACCAGCGTGAGACGCTCAAGACCCTCGGTCTGCGCAAGATCGGGCAGAGCGTCTCCCGCACCGATGACAAGGCGACCCGGGGCATGATCCGCACCGTGGCCCACCTTGTGACCGTTGAAGAGGTGAAGTAATGGCCGACGCAACCGAGAACGCGCGCGTCCTCAAGGTGCACGACCTGCGCCCGGCGCCCGGAGCCAAGACCGCCAAGACCCGTGTGGGCCGTGGTGAGGGTGGCAAGGGTGGCAAGACCGCAGGCCGTGGAACCAAGGGAACCAAGGCGCGCAACAAGGTGCCCGCAGCATTCGAGGGTGGCCAGATGCCGCTCCACATGCGGCTCCCCAAGCTCCGCGGCTTCAAGAACCCGCACCGGGTGGAGTTCCAGGTGGTCAACGTGGCCACCATCTCCGAGCTCTTCCCGGAGGGCGGCACCGTGACGGTCGCCGATCTGGTGGAGAAGGGCGCGGTCCGCAAGGGCCAGCCGGTGAAGGTGCTGGGAAACGGCGAGATCACCGTCAAGGTGCAGCTCGAGGTCGATGCCTACTCGTCCTCCGCCAAGGAGAAGATCGAGGCGGCCGGCGGCACGATCGCCCAGGCCTGATTCGGTGGGCGCTCCCGCCCACGAACCCGCCGCCAACGAGTGAGTACCTGCCCCCGCCCCGGCGGGGGCAGGCTCGCGTCCGGGCTGTTTTTCCGTAAGTGGCAGCCCAGCGGGGTAACCTGAGTCCAGCCCACGAATATTGGTCCTGAGGGGGACAATTGCTTACTGCATTCGCGCAGGCGTTCCGTACGCCCGATCTGCGCCGCAAGCTGCTCTTCACGTTGGGCATCATGGCGATCTACCGTCTGGGAACGGTGATCCCCGCGCCGGGCGTGGACTACGGGAACGTCCAGGTGTGTTCCGCCTCGGTGGAGACCGGACTGCTCGGCATGGTCAACCTGTTCTCGGGCGGCGGGCTCCTCCAGCTCTCGATCTTCGCGCTCGGCATCATGCCGTACATCACCGCGTCGATCATCGTGCAGCTCCTCCGCGTGGTCATCCCGCACTTCGAGGCGCTCCACAAGGAGGGCCAGGCCGGAACCGCCAAGCTCACGCAGTACACCCGCTACCTCACGATCGGCCTCGGACTCCTCCAGTCGGTGACCGTGGTGGTGATGGCCACCAACGGCACCATGTTCCCGGGCTGCCCGCTGGTGCCGATCCCGCAGCAGGACTTCTTCTCCCTCTTCCTCACGGTGCTCGCCATGACCGCCGGAACCGGCCTCGTCATGTGGCTCGGCGAGCTCATCACCGAGCGCGGCGTGGGCAACGGGATGTCGCTCATGATCTTCACCTCGATCGTGGCCTCCTTCCCCTCGCAGATCCTGGCCGTGGCCGCCACCAACAACGCCGTGCGTAACGTGGCGATCCTGCTGCTCATCCTGTTCGTGGTCACCCTCGCGGTGGTGTTCGTGGAGCAGACCCAGCGCCGCATCCCGGTGCAGTACGCCAAGCGCATGGTGGGCCGGCGCCTCTACGGTGGTTCCACCACCTACATCCCGCTGAAGATCAACCAGGCCGGCGTGATCCCCGTGATCTTCGCGTCCTCGATCCTCCAGGTCCCCATGCTGGCCGCGCAGTTCGCCCCCACCTCCGGGTGGTCCCAGTGGCTGCAACTGAACTTCGCCACCGGCACGTCCTGGTACTACATGGTCACGTACGCGGTGCTCATCATCGCGTTCGCGTTCTTCTACACGTCCATCACGTTCAACCCGGACGAGGTGGCGGACAACATGAAGCGCTACGGGGGCTTCATCCCGGGCATTCGCGCGGGCCAGCCCACCGCGGACTACCTGCGCTACGTGGTCACCCGCCTCAACTGGCCGGGCGCCCTGTACCTCGCCGTGGTGGCGATGCTCCCGGTGATCGTGATCGCGGCCATGGGGGTGCAGTCCGCCATGCAGTTCGGTGGCACCACGATCATGATCATGGTGGGCGTGGGTCTGCAGACGGTGAAGGAAATCGACTCCCAGCTGCAGCAGCGCCACTACGAGGGATTCTTGCAATGACGCGGGTTCACCGGATTGTGATGCTGGGGGCCCCGGGTGCAGGAAAGGGTACCCAGGCGGTCCGGTTGGCGGAGCACTTCCAGATTCCCACCATCTCCACCGGTGAGCTGTTCCGGCAGCACATCCGCACGGGGACCGAGCTCGGGGAGCTCGCCGCCACGTACATCGATGGCGGCAACCTGGTGCCCGATGACATCACCATCCGCATGGTCAAGGAGCGGCTCTCCCGCACGGACGTGGAGGGTGGCTTCATCCTGGATGGCTTCCCCCGCACGGTGGTGCAGGCCGAGGCCCTGGGGGAGATGCTCGGCGAGGAGGACATCACCGCGGTGGTGGAGCTGTGGGTGGACGCGGAGGAAGTGATTCCCCGCCTCCTGAACCGCGCGGCCACGGAGGCGCGCTCGGATGACACGGCTGAGGTGATCCGCCAGCGCATCAAGGTCTACCGCGAGCAGACCCGCCCGTTGCACGAGTACTACATCAAGGAGGGCACCCTCCGCGAGATCAACGCGGTGGGGGAGATCGAGCAGATCACCGAGCGCATCCTGGCGGAGCTGGAACGCTGAGGTGTTCGGTTCCCCGGTTCAACTGAAGACCCCCACCCAGCTCGCCCACATGGAGCGGGCCGGGCACCACGTGGCCACCATGCTCGGCCACGTCCGAGAGGCGATCGCGCCCGGCATCTCCACGGCCGCCCTGGACCAGATCGCCTTCGACTTCCTCGCCAGCGTGGGCGCCACGCCCAACTTCCTCGGCTACCACGGCTACCCGGCCACCCTCTGCATCTCCGTGAACGATCGCGTGGTCCACGGCATCCCGGATCACTCCACGATCCTCAAGGACGGGGACGTCATCTCCGTGGACGGCGGCTGCACCGTCACGGACTCGGACGGCGTGGCCTGGCACGGGGACTCCGCCTTCACCGTGATCGTGGGGGAGGGCACCGAGTCCGACCGCGGACTCGTGGCCGCCACCGAGAAGGCCCTGTGGGCCGCCCTCGCCGCCCTCGCCACCGGGGACCGGCTCGGAGTGGTGGGCCGCGCCGTCGAGTCCGTGGTTGAGGACCACGCCCGCGAGACCGGCCAACGCCTCGCCATCGTGCGCGAGTACGTGGGCCACGGCATCGGCACCGCCATGCACATGCCCCCGGACGTCCCCAACTTCGCCAGCCGCGAGCGGGGAATCCGCCTCAAGCCCGGCCAGGCATTCGCTATCGAGCCCATCCTTTCTGCTGGCTCGCCCGCCAACCGCGTCCTCGCGGACGAGTGGACCGTGGTCACCAAGGACGGCTCCAACGCCGCCCACTGGGAGCACTCGGTGGCGATCGTCAAGGGCGGAATCCGCGTCCTCACCGCCCACGACGGCGGGGCGGCCGGGCTGGCACCGTACGGCATCAGCCCCAGCCCACTCGCCTGAGTCCGGACCGACGACGCGGGCGAGGGCTGCGTACGGAAGGTGCGGGGGCGTCGTCGGGGAGATGCGACGCAGGCGAGGGTTGCGTACGGAAGGTGCGCACTCGTCGTCGGGAAATGGACGACGACGGGGGAGCGGACGTGCCGGAGGTCACCCGGTCCCCGGTTACGGGCAGGTGGGGGCGTGAAGTAGGATTGTCCGTTGGATGCGCATGCTTGCATGCCGCTGCCGCCAGACTCGCGTCAGGTGCGGCGTAATCAATCAGCAACAGTTAGCGGAGGATATGGCCAAGAAGGATGGCGTCATTGAGGTTGAGGGGAGCGTCGTAGAGGCGCTGCCCAATGCGATGTTCCGTGTGGAGCTCGCCAACGGCCACCTGGTGCTCGCCCACATCTCAGGGAAGATGCGGCAGCACTACATCCGGATCCTGCCCGAGGACCGGGTGGTGGTGGAGCTCAGCCCCTACGACCTCGACCGCGGCCGGATCGTCTACCGCTACAAGTGAGACTCCCACGGGAAACCGGGGGATGTGAGAAGGAACCAGCATGAAGGTCAAGCCGAGCGTCAAGAAGATCTGCGACAAGTGCAAGGTCATTCGTCGTAACGGTCGCGTGATGGTGATCTGCGACAACGTCCGTCACAAGCAGCGTCAGGGCTAGGGCTCTGGCGAGGCGGGATACAGCCAGGTAGGCCCGCCGAATTCGCACCCAGCGCACCAGCGCAACCCCCGGTTCGGAGGCCGGGGCCCGCAATACCGCGGGAGGGGAGCGGAGAAGACCTCCGACCCACGAGGGAGATTTACATTCATGGCACGTCTCATTGGAGTCGACCTTCCGCGCGAGAAGCGCCTCGAGGTCGCACTCACCTACATCTACGGCGTGGGACGCACCCGCGCACAGGAAGCCCTCGAGGCAACCGGCGTCTCGCCGGACCTGCGAGTGAGGGACATGGACGATCAGCAGCTCGTTGCGCTGCGTGATTACATCGAGGGGAACTTCAAGGTGGAGGGTGACCTGCGCCGCGAGGTTGCCGCCGACATCCGCCGGAAGGTCGAGATCGGTTGCTACCAGGGCATCCGCCACCGCCGTGGCCTGCCCGTTCACGGTCAGCGCACCAAGACCAACGCCCGTACCCGCAAGGGTCCGAAGAAGACCGTGGCCGGCAAGAAGAAGGCCGGTAAGTAAGCACCCCCGGTGCCGCCTGGGTGCGGCACTCCCGATTACCTCCAGGAGTTAGGTCCAAATGCCTCCCAAGACCCGTACCACCGCCCGCCGGCGTGGCGTCAAGAAGAACGTCGCCCAGGGCAACGCGTACATCAAGTCCACGTTCAACAACACGATCGTCTCGATCACGGACCCCTCGGGTGCCGTGATCGCGTCTGCCTCCTCGGGCCAGGTCGGCTACAAGGGTTCGCGCAAGTCCACCCCGTTCGCCGCCCAGCTCGCTGCCGAGGCCGCGGCGCGCCGCGCCCAGGAGCACGGCATGAAGAAGGTCTCCGTGTTCGTCAAGGGCCCCGGCCCCGGCCGTGAGGCTGCCATCCGTTCGCTGCAGGCCACGGGCCTCGAGGTGGATTCCATCTCGGACGTGACCCCGCAGGCGCACAACGGCTGCCGCCCCAAGAAGCCGCGCCGTAACTAGCACCGCATGAGCCGGGTGGGGAGGGATCCCCACCCGGTTTTCGCGGCACTGTCCCTCCCCGCGCGGGTGGGGGAGCGCCGCTGCCGGACGGGACGGACGTGGTCCCGCCCGGTGATCCACTGCCAGGCGTCATATGGTGGGCGCCGGCGATGAAAGGAAAGCACCTTGCTGATTGCACAGCGCCCCGTGCTGACCGAGGAAGTCATCTCCGACTACCGGTCACGCTTCGTCATCGAGCCCCTCGAGCCGGGCTTCGGCTACACCCTCGGGAACAGCCTCCGCCGCACCCTCCTCTCCTCGATCCCCGGCGCCTCCGTGACGTCGATCCGGATCGATGGGCAGCTCCACGAGTTCTCCACCGTTCCGGGTGTGAAGGAGGATGTCACCGAGATCATCCTCAACATCAAGAACATCGTCGTCTCCTCCGAGCACGACGAGCCCGTGGTGATGTACCTGCGCAAGCAGGGCCCCGCCACCGTCACCGCCGCGGACATCACCCCGCCGGCCGGCGTGGAGGTGCACAACCCGGACCTCCACATCGCCACCGTGAACGCCAAGGGCAAGCTCGAGATCGAGCTGACCGTGGAGCGTGGCCGCGGATATGTCTCCGCCATCCAGAACAAGGCCATGGACGCGGAGATCGGCCGGATCCCGGTGGACTCCATCTACTCCCCGGTCCTCAAGGTCACCTACAAGGTGGAGGCCACCCGTGTGGAGCAGCGCACGGACTTCGACCGCCTCGTGGTGGACGTGGAGACCAAGCCCTCGATGGCGCCGCGCGACGCGCTCGCCTCGGCAGGCAAGACCCTCGTGGAGCTGTTCGGGCTTGCCCGTGAGCTCAACGTGGAGGCCGAGGGCATCGAGATCGGCCCCTCGCCCACGGACCAGGCTCTCGCCCAGGACCTCGCCCTCCCGATCGAGGACCTCGGACTCCTCTCGCGCTCGTACAACTGCCTCAAGCGCGAGGGCATCCACACGGTAGGTGAGCTGGTGGCCCGTTCCGAGGCCGATCTGCTCGACATCCGTAACTTCGGCGCCAAGTCGATCACCGAGATCAAGGAGAAGCTCGCCGGCTTCGGGCTGTCCCTCAAGGACTCCCCGGCCGACTTCGATCCCTCCAGCTACGCCGGTGGCGATATCGACTACGCAGGCGATGTCCAGTTCAGCGACGAGCGCTGACCCGAGAAGAATTTAGGAGACCTACATGCCTCAGCCCGCAAAGGGTCCTCGCATGGGTGGCAGCGCCGCCCACGAGCGCCTCATGATCGCGAACCTCGCCTGCGCACTCTTCGAGCACCGGGCGATCACCACCACCGAGCACCGCGCCAAGCGCCTCCAGCCTGAGGCCGAGCGCCTCATCTCGAAGGCCAAGCGTGGCGATCTGCACGCCCGCCGCACCGTGCTGGCCAAGATCCGCCGCAAGGACATCGTGGCCGTGCTTTTCGAGGAGCTCGCGCCCAAGTTCGATGGCCGCGATGGTGGCTACACCCGCATCACCAAGCTCCCCGCCCGCAAGGGTGACAACGCCCCCATGGCCCTGATCGAGCTCGTGCTCGAGCCCGTGAAGCCCAAGAAGAAGGTGGCGG
>JAUNRP010000032.1 GCA_030544165.1 bacterium | reverse complement strand
TTTGTGAGAGGTCACCCCCCGAAGGGCCCACCTCTCACAAATTCGGCAAGTCCACCGGAACGGGTGGCGGATGGGGCGCCGGCGCCGGAACGGATGAGAGCTGGCGGGTGAGGCTCCAACGCTGGAACGGGTGCGGGGGATCTGGTGGGGCCCAAGCGCCGGAGCGGATGCGAATGGCGGGTGAGGGACAAGCACCGGAGCGCGAGCGGGACCAGCGGGTGCGGGCCGGAAGGTAAGGTCCCAGCGCAGGAGCAGGTGCGGGCGGCCAGGTGAGGGACAAGCGCCGGAGCGGACGCGCGGCGGCGGGCGAGGTTTCAGCGCAGGAGCAGGTGCGGGCCGGCGGCCGTGGTGGGTCTGGCGGGAGCGGCCGAAGGCCGCGAGTGGGGACGACGGCCCGCACCTGTCCGGCGCGGACGGAAGGCGAGAAACAGCGTCGGCACGCACGCCACGGGAGGGCGAGGCTGCCAACGAACAGTCAGTAGACGCTCGAGAACATCCCACACAACCGCGCATGCCAGGCGTGGGCAGAGGTATCAGTCAGCGACGCCACCTGGTCCACCACCACGCGCAGCCGATCGGACTCGGTCTCCGCAATCGCAAAATCGCCCTGGAACTCCAGCTCCAACTCCCCCGCGCCAGCCTCCAACAACGCATCCACCAGATCGAAGATCACGGTGCGCTGCGTCAGGTACAACGGCTCATGCTCGCGCGGCTGCATCACGAAGTGCACGGCCATGCCCTTGAGCCCGAGGATCTCCGCCTCGGTCTCGCGCGGCACCTCGAGGGAGGCGCCGTAGCGCGCCAGACGCCCATCGCCCGCCACCTCCCGAGTGGCGACGTGCGCCGAGCGGCAGAACCGCCCGATCAGCGCGCTCGTCATGTTCTTGAGCGCCGCGAGCCCCGCGCGCGATCGCTCGAACTCCCCCGGCCAGAGCGGCGAGGAGATCACCCGCTCGATTGCGGCTCCCACCTCATCGCGGCTGAAGCCGCCGTACCACTCGAGGGTGGAATCCACCACGGCGTCCAGGTGGGCGGGCAACGTGACCGGGTCGATCCGCCCGCCGGCGATCCCGTCCTCCACGTCGTGGACCGAGTAGGCCACGTCGTCGGAGAGGTCCATCACCTGTGCTTCCAATGAACGCCGCCCCTCGGGCGCTCCCTCGCGCACCCACTCGAACACACGCAGATCGTCCTCGTACACCCCGAACTTGGGGTTCACCGCGCCATCCGCCAGCGCCGGCCCCTCCCCCGCCGCCCACGGGTACTTGCACGTGGCATCGAGCGTGGCCCGTGTGAGGTTGAGCCCGATCGAGCCTCCGAACGGCTCCTGCCGCTTCGCCTCGAGCCGCGTGAGGATCCGCAGGGTCTGCGCATTGCCCTCGAACCCGCCGATCTCGGCGGCCACCTCGTTGAGCGCCCGCTCGCCGTTGTGCCCGAACGGCGGGTGCCCAATATCGTGCGAGAGGCAGGCCGCATCCACCACGTCCGGGTTGCAGCCGAGTTGCGCGCCGAGCTCGCGGCCCACCTGCGCCACCTCGAGGGAGTGGGTGAGCCGGGTCCGCACGAAGTCATCCGAGCCGGGGCCCATCACCTGGGTCTTCGCCCCGAGGCGCCGCAGCGCCGCCGAGTGCACGAGCCGCGCCCGGTCCCGCTCGAACGCGGTCCGCCACGGCGCCTTCTGCGACTCCTCCACGATCCGCGCCGCATCGTGGGGCGTGTACGGCGAATCCGCCGCATGCTCCACGATCTCGTGCTCGAGGCGCCCGTCCATGCCCCCGATCCTAGGGCCGCGCGGCCCGGATCCCGTCATCCCGCCCCACCTGTGCATAGACCCACGGTGGGGCGACGACGGAACCCGGGCTGCGTCGTCGTCTCGCCTAACCCTTGACCGAGCCTGCCGTCAGACCACCCACGATGTAGCGCTGGAGCGCCAGGAACAGGATGAGGATCGGGATCGAGCCCAGGACCGCGCCTGCGGCGAACTGACCCCAGTTCTTGCTCATCTCGTCCGAGACCCACTGGTACATGCCCACTGCAAGCGTCCAGTTGCCCTCGGACTGGAGGATCACCTTGGCGAGCACGAAGTCGTTGAACGTGCCGATGAAGCTCAGCAGTCCCACCACCGCGAGGATGGGGGCCACGAGTCGCAGGATGATGGTCCAGTAGATCTGGGCGTGGGTGGCGCCATCGATCTTCGCGGCCTCGTCCAGTTCCTTGGGCACCGTGTTGAAGAACCCGTACATGAGGAACGTGTTCGCGCCGAGCGCCCCGCCCAGGTAGACAAGGATGAGGGCCACCTTCGAGTTCAGGCCGATCGGGGTCCACACGAATCCGAGCGTCATGAGCAGGAGGAAGATCGCCACGAACGCCAGGATCTGCGGGAACATCTGGATGATGAGCAGGGCGATCAGGCTCATCCGGCGACCCTGGAAGCGGTAGCGGGAGAACGCGTACGCGGCGGCAGCGCCCATGAGCACCGTGGCGATCGAGGTGATGATGCCCACCTGGAGCGAGTTCATGAACCAGTCCCAGAAGCGGGTGTCCCCGAGTGCCTCGTAGTTCCCGGTCTCCACCGTGCGGAAGAGGGCGTTGGATCCCGTGAGCGTGCCGCCCGAGTTCAGCGAGGCCGAGAGCACGTACATGATCGGGAACACCGAGTAGACCACGGCCACGATCGCCACCACGTGCAGGAGGCCGAGCTCGGAGAACCACCGTGAGAAGGTGCGCCGGTTGACGGCGGCATGCTCGCGCGCAACTCCCTCCGCGGCCGCTGCCTCGAGCAGGCGGTAGGCATCCTCCACCTCGCGGCGGTCATCGTCGCTCTGGGACATGTAGAGCCCGTAGAGGAAGGCGGCGAGGGCAGCGGCACCGAGCACCACCGTCACCACGGCGCGCCAGTCGCCCACCAGTGTCCAGATAAGGAGGGCGAGTGCGCCGGCGAGGAGGAGCGCCCCCACACCGATGCCCACGCCACCCTTCTCCCCATCCTTGGAGCGCGCCTGGCCGCGGCTGAAGATCGCGAAGCCCGCGAATCCGAGGATCACGGCGAGGAGTGCCTGCACCACGCTCCCGATGTCCGAGAGCCCGCGGGAGAGGGCCACGAGCGTGGAGATGATGGAGAGGGTGATGATGACGACGCCCGCACCCACGAGGGCGAGTCCGATCGTCTTGCGGATGCGCCGACCGAACGGATAGGAGGCCGCCACGAGTGCGAGGCCCACCACGATCAGGATGGCGGAGAGGAGGTCGAATCCCACGCCCCCGAGGAGCGAGGTGAGGAGGCCGTTGAGCCCGAATCCGGCGACCGCGCCACCGAGTCCGGCGAGTGCGTACTGGAGGATCGTGTTCATGTTCTTCATGTCAGTTGATGTCCTCCAGCGACTGGGTCCTCCGGAACGAGATGGCCGAGATGACGGCCACGATCAGGAAGATGACGATCGAGAGGGCGGAGGCGAGGCCGTAGTTCCTCGCCGCCGTGCCGTCGAGTCCCGAGATGTTGTAGACCATCGAGATCAGGATGTCCGTGTGCCCGATCGGTACAGAGGCTCCCTCTATTCGAGGGCCTCCATCCGTCAACATCTTCACGAGTGAGAAGTTGTTGAAGTTGAAGGCGAAGGACGCGATGAGTAGGGGGGCAACCGCGATGAAGAGCAGCGGCATGGTGACGGAGCGCCAGACGCGGAACTTGGAGGCGCCGTCGATCCGGGCGGCCTCGATCATGTCACCGGGGATGGACTGGAGGGCGCCCGTGCACACGAGGAACATGTAGGGGAAGCCCATCCAGAGGTTCACCAGGATCAGCGAGAGCTTGGCGAGCCACGGGTCCGTGAGCCAGGGGACCTCCGCGCCGCCGAACATCACCACGTTGAAGAAGCCGAACCTCCGGTTCATCATGCCCGCGAACAGGAGGGCGGTCATGAACGAGGGGAACGCGTACGGGAGGATCATCAGGGTGCGGTAGATCTTCTTGCCCTGGAGCCGCGCGTTGTTGAGCAGCATCGCGAAGGCGAGGCCCAGGAGGAACGTGGTGGCCACCGAGAGGAAGGCGAACGCGAAGTTCCAGATCAGCACCTGCCAGAACGGGCCGGCGTAGCGGGCATCGCCGAAGGCCGTGGTGAAGTTCTCGAACCCCACGTTCACCTTCCAGCCCACCCGCAGCGTGCTTCCGTCTTCGGCCTGGAACTGCCCGTGGTCGTTCGGGGAGTAGACCACCCCGTCCGGCGTGGTCATGGTGTCGGCCACCGGATCGTAATCGAGCAGCGAACGGTACATGTACCCCTCGCGCGCGTTCGGTGTGCCGACGAATCCCTCCTCGGGATCGTCCGAGACCGCCACCTGCAGCTCCGTCACCTCACGCTGGATGTCCCGGATGGCGCCCCGGTCGAGCACGTCCCACCCCGGGACCTCGACGATCGCCCCGTCGGTGATCGTGGCGCCCACCGGCTCGAGGGGAACCTCGGCGCTTCCCACCTGCGCCTCACCGTCGCGAATGACCGCGAAGCCGAGCGTGTCTCCCTGCCGGACCACCACCAGCGGAAGGACCTCGGAGTCGGGAACACGCTCCACCTGCTGCATCATGTTCGCCCGGATGGCGGATTCCTTGGTGGAGTTGTGGCCCTGCCCGTAGTTGGTGAAGGCCACCGTGGCCGTGTAGAAGACCACGAACACCTGGAACACCGCGAGGAAGATCAGGCCGGGGGTGAGGTACTTGGCGGGGATGATCCTCGCGGAGGGGGAGAAGTACACCCAGTTCACGATCACGAAGATGACGGCGAGAGCCGCGAGCACCCCGTACTGCTCGGCCTGCCAGGCGAGCATCATGAGGAAGATGAGGAGGGCATCCACCACCAACATCAGGAGGAGCTTGACGAAGAAGCCCGGAGAGAAGTCGTTGGCGTGGGAGTTTGCTGGAGGAGATTTCTTCAATTTCCCGGATGTGGGATCCACTTCGCGCGTGGTCATGCGTCCCCGTTTCGGCAGCAGCATCGCTGCCCTAGTGGCTGGTGATGTGGAGATTCTATGCGTGCTTCATGCAGTACATGCGAATGGGGCGCGCGGGCCGTGCCCGCACGCCCCATTCGTCTGGAACAGCTACCTGGTGCTAGCTGGCAGCGATAGCACCCTCAATGTCGGAGACCATCTTCGACCAGAGGGCAGCAGCGTCGCCGCCGCCAACGATCTGGGCCTCGGTGACGCCCCAGAACTCCCACACGGACGCCATCTCGGGGATGGACGGCATCGGAGCCGCACCCTCGGACACCGCAGCGAAGCCCTGGATGAGGGGGTTGTCGGTGATGCCGGCCGCGGCCTCGGAGTTGGCCGGGATACGGTTACCCGCCTCGAAGATCTCGAGCTGGGTCTCCGGGGAGGCGATGTAGTTGACCATGAAGTCGATCGCGTCGATCGTGTTGAGCGACTCGGCCGAGAGGTAGACGCCCTGGACACCCATGAACGGCTGCGAGGGCTCGCCACCGGCGGAGGGGATCGGGTCAACGGCGAGGTTCATGCCCTCGAAGTCCTGGATCAGCCAGGGGCCACCGAGGATGTACGGCGAGTTGCCATCGATGAACTGCTGCTTGGCCTGGTCACCGTCGATCGCGGTGTCGAGCGTGCCAGCCGCACCCTGCTCGGAGAGCCACGTGGCGAACGCCTCGCCCTCGGCGCCACCCATGCCGAGCTCGGCGGTGTAGGAGCCGTCCTCGGCGCGGTTGAACACCTCAGCGCCGAACGAGGTCTGGAACGCGTACATGTGGTACGGATCGCCGTTCTCACCCAGCTGGATGAGGAAGGGGAACTCGGCGTCCGTTTCCTCGCCCGCGGCGATCATCTCGTCGAAGGTGGCGGGGGTGGGCTCGGGAGCGAGGTCAACGTTGCGGATGATGGCGGTGTTCTCCACCGACATCGGCACGCCGTAAACCTGGCCACCGTTGGCGAACGCGGAGATAGCGGCCTCGGAGAAGCTGTCCGCAGCAGCGCCGAGCTCGACGGGGGCGATCACGCCATCGGTGATAAGCTCGCCCAGCCAGTCGTGGGCGCCGATGGTCAGGTCCGGGCCCTCACCGGTGGGGACCTGCGCGGCGAAGTCCGCACGGATGTCATCGAAGTTCTTCACCACGAGCTCCACGGCCACGCCGGTGTCAGCGGTGAACTTGTCCGCGGCGGCCTGCATGGCGGCCTGACGGTTGTCATCGGTCCAGAGGACGATGGTGCCCTCCTCGGACACCGGGCCAGTGGCCTCGGTCTCTTCCTCTTCGCCTTCGGTGGTCTCTTCCTCGGCGGCCTCGGTGGTCTCGGTCTCCTCGGGAGCCTCAGTGGTCTCCTCGGTGGCGGGAGTGGTCTCCTCGGCAACCGGGGTGGTGCCCGCGTCCGCGGGGGTGGTGGTCTCGCCGCCGCCGTTGCCACCACACGCAGCGAGCGTGAGGGCGAGGGCGGTGGTGCCTGCGAGCAGCATGCTCCGTCGCATTTTTTCTCCTGTGAATCGGATTTCCGGCAACTCATGATCGACCGGCTGGGGTACACACTAGGACGCCCCTAGCGCGTTTGCAAGGCCTTGCTGTAAGTTTCAGGTAACGTTTCGTTCACGATGCAACAGCGGGTCCGCACACGAGGTGTGAGGCGCCCGCTGGCGCGGGAAACACGGACAAGCAGAGGACCACAATGACGTCGCGCACGAGGCTCACCGACATCGCCGAGCAGGCCGGCGTCTCCACCGCCACCGTCTCCCGCGTGCTCAACGGAAAGCAGGGAGTGGCCGAGGAGACCAGGCGCGCCGTCCTCTCCGCCCTTGACGTGCTCGGCTACGAACGCCCGGAGAAGCTGCGCTCCCGCTCCGCCGGCCTGATCGGCCTCATCGTTCCCGAGCTCACCAACCCCGTCTTCCCCGCATTCGCCCAGGCGATCGAGACCCATCTCGCCGAGGCCGGCTTCACTCCCCTGCTGTGCACCCAGGCGCCGGGCGGAGTAACGGAGGACCAGTACGTGGAGATCCTGGTGGAGCACTCGGTGGAGGGCATCATCTTCGTGGCCGGCCTCCACGCCGATGCCGAGGCGGACACCACCCGCTACCACCAGCTCATCGCCAACGGCGTTCCCTTCGTGTTCATCAACGGCACCAACCCCGCAGTCCAGGTCCCCTCCTTCGCGATCGACGAGGTCCGCGCCATGGAGATCGCCGTGCGCCACCTGAGCGCGCTCGGCCACACCCGGATCGGGCTCGCCACCGGTCAGCGCCGCTACTCGGCCACCCGCGGGAAGACCCGGGGCTTCCAGGACGCCATGCAGCGCCACCTCGGGACCGAGGACGCTCCCGTGATCTCCACCTTCTTCGGGTTCGAGGGGGGCGCAGCCGCGGCCGGGATGCTGCTGGACGCCGGATGCACGGGAATCGTCTGCGGCTCCGACCTGATGGCGCTCGGCGCCATCCAACACGTGCGCTCCCGCGGCCTCAAGGTGCCGGCGGACGTCTCCGTCATCGGTTTCGACGACGGCCCCCTCCTCTCCCACACGAGCCCCGCCCTCACCACGCTGCGCCAGCCGGTGGACGCCATCTCCCGCTCCGCCGTGGCCACGCTGGTGGACCTGGTCTCCGGCTCCCCAACCCCGCGCAGCGAGATCCTGTTCGCCCCCGAGCTGATCGTGCGCGGCTCCACCGGGGCGGCACCCCGCGGCGCATAGGCTGATCCGCAATGACTCCTCTGCACAGCCCCGCCGCGTCCACGCCCACCACGCCTGCCCGCGAGTGGTGGCGCCACTCGGTGATCTACCAGGTCTACCCCCGCTCGTTCGCCTCCTCCGGCGGCCCGATCGGTGACCTCCCCGGTATCACCGCGCGCCTCCCCCACCTCACACACCTCGGTGTGGACGCCCTCTGGCTCTCCCCCTTCTACACCTCCCCCCAGAACGACGGCGGCTACGACGTGGCGGACTACCGCGACATCGATCCGCTCTTCGGCACCCTCCAGGATGCCGAGGCGATGATCGAGATCGCCCACGAACTCGGCCTGAAGGTGATCGTGGACCTCGTCCCCAACCACACCTCGGACCAGCACGCCTGGTTCCAGCGGGCCCTCGAGGCTGGCCCCGGCTCCCCCGAGCGGGACCGCTACTGGTTCCGCACCAGCGATCAGATCCCCACCAACTGGCGCTCCATCTTCGGCGGCCCCGCCTGGACCCGGGTCTGTGACCGCGAGGACGCCCCCGGGAGCCCCTGGGAACACGATCAGCAGTGGTACCTCAACCTCTTCGACTCCTCCCAGCCGGACCTCAACTGGAACAATCCCGAGGTCCGCGAGGAGTTCCACGCGATCCTGCGCTTCTGGCTGGATCGCGGCGTGGACGGCTTCCGTGTGGACGTGGCCCACGGGCTCGTGAAGGACCCCGCGCTCCCGGACTGGGACGGAGAGATCCACATGGTGGAGGGGGATGCCTCCACCTCCCCCACGGAGGACGCCCCGGCAGCCGCCCGCGCCCCCATGTTCGATCAGGAGGGTGTCCACGAGATCTACCGGGAGTGGAACGCCATCCTCGCCACCTACCCCGGGGACCGCGCCCTGGTGGCCGAGGCCTGGGTGGAGCCGGAGGAGCGCCTCGCCCGCTACGTCCGGCTCGGCGAGATGCACCAGGCCTTCAACTTCGGGTTCCTGGCCTCCGAGTGGGACGCCTCCCAGCTCCGCGAGGTGATCGAGACCTCGTACGCCGCCAACGATGCGGTGGGCGCCCCCACCACCTGGGTCATGTCCAACCACGATGTGATCCGCCACGCCTCCCGCCTCGGGATGTCCTACACCGGCAAGAAGCAGAACGGGATCGGCGCCGAGGACCCGCAGCCGGACGCCGCACTCGGCCTCAGGCGAGCCAGGGCCGCCACCCTCCTGACGCTCGGCCTTGCCGGCTCCGTCTACCTCTACCAGGGCGAGGAACTCGGCCTCCCGGAGCACTCCACCCTCCCGGACGAACTGCGCGAGGACCCCGCCTTCTTCCGCACGCACGGCGCCGAGAAGGGCCGGGACGGGTGCCGCGTCCCCCTGCCCTGGGAGGCCGCCTCACCCGGGTTCGGTTTCTCCCCCGACGGCGCCACCTGGCTCCCCCAGCCCCCCACCTGGGCGGAACTCGCCGTGGACGCACAGTCCGGTGACCCGGACTCCACCCTCGAGTTCTACCGCGAGGCCCTCGCCCTGCGGCGCGAGTGGGACCTCGGCATCGCGGAACTCACGTGGGCGGACGAGCCCGCCGGGGATGACGCGATCGCGTTCGTCTCGCGCCACCCGGCGGGAGGGCGGCCGGACGTCCTCGTTCTCACCGCCTTCGACGCAGCCCTCCCCATCCCCGAGGGGTGGGAGGTACGGATCGCAAGCTCCGCCGTCGGGAATGGAGAGATCGGGCCGGACGTGACCGCGTGGCTTACGCGGTGATGAACAGGAACGAGAACAGCACGTTCAGGATGGTGCCGCCGATCATCGGAATCGCGGTGCGCTTGACCAGATCGAGGGGGGTCACCTTGATGGCCCCGGCAACGATCAGAACCGCGGCCGCCACCGGGGATACCTGACGCATCAGGTTCGAGGTGCCCCAGATCGAGTTGAGCATGCGGACGGGCAGGATCCCGGACTCCGCCGCGAGCGCGGGGACGAACTCGGAGAAGGCGAAGTAGGGCGCCACGCCGGAGCCGGTGAGGGTGGCGAGCAGGGCGGTGGCGCCCACGAAGATCAGGATGATGATCGCGGCCGCGCCGTGGGATCCGGTGGTGGCATCGGTGAGCATCTTGATCACGCCGAGCTGGGTGATGCCCTCCACGAGCACCGCGGCGGCCACGAGCAGGGCCACAACGCCGCCCGCGCCCTCGCCCATGCCGAGGAAGAAGGACTTCATGGAGTCCAGCGTGGTGGGGATGTTGCGGTGGCGGATCATCTCGATGATGACAGCGATCAGCAGGGAGACGATGGTGGCGGGCAGGATCCCCGCCTCGAACGGGAGCCAGCCGAGGCGCTGCAGGGTGGCGGTGATGACGATCAGCAGGAGCGGGAGAAGCGGGATGGCCGCGTAGAACGTGGGAAGGCCCGCCGCGCGCTCGAGTGCCTCCTTGACGGCCGGGTTCGGGGCCTCCACGGCCAGGGTGCCCTCCGCGTCCTCCACGGTGCCCGATCCACCTGTAGTTCCCGGCTCGGCAGGAGTGGAGGCGGCGGCGATCCTGGCGGCGTCCTTTCGGTCACAGCGGCGCTGCCACCACATGTGGATGAAGGCCATCAGGATGATGGTGGGGACGGTGGCGCGCGCCACGTGTCCGAACACGTACTCGGAGATCGGCATCCCGGTGAGCGAGGCACCCTGGATGAGGCCTGCCTCGAGCGGAGTGGGAACGATGGTGGAGGAGGTCACCACGATCGCACCCACCGTCAGCGGCGTGAGGCCCGCCGCCACCAGAGCCGGGAGGAGCGTGGCGATCAGGAGGAGGGAGAGCGCCGAGGCGGAGGGGACCACCAGGGAGAGGATGTTGCCCAGGATGAAGCCGATGGGGACAAGCCAGTAGGAGCCCTTCATCCGCGCGAGCGGCTTGGAGAGCACCACCACCGTCTTCGCGTCCGCCCCGATGTGGCGCATGTAGGCCACGAAGCCGAACAGCACCATGATGGCCATGCCGATCCCGGCGAACCGGGACTTGAAGAGCGAGTCCACCACGAGGAGCTGATCGTATAACGCGTTCCCGGAGGGTTCGATGGTCACGCCGCCGTCCTCGTGGACGCCGAGCGCGGCGGCCACCATGAGGAGGATGACCCCCACGAAGAAGATGGCCGCCGCCGCGTGGACACGCTTGACAATCAGGTAGCCGATCGCCACGAACGAGAGCAGCGCGATGATCACGTACAACATCAGGTGTTTCCTTTGGTTCCGAAGGGGTTGGGTCAGTCCGGCAACCGGCGGGGGGTGAGGCGGTCCTCCACCACCTGGTCCCCTTCCACGCGGGTGTGCCAGCCATAGACGTCGGGGCGGTCTGAGACCACCTCGGCGAGTTCGGTGCCCCGGTAGACGAGGCCGATTCCGTTCTCCGAGGAGTACGCCTCGGTGAATGTTCCGTCCGCCACCATCTCTCCGATGAGCTGGCGGCGCAGGGGGTTCACTCCGTAGTGGACCCCGTTGCCGTAGGGCAGGAAGGCGAGGCCCCTGGTGTAGGGCCGGAGCTCAGGGCCGAACGAATCGGTGGCACCGCCCGCGTGCCAGCACATGGAGCCGGCCGAGACCCCGGCGAGCACGATGCCCTTCTCCCACGCGGTGCGCATGATCTGATCGAGGCCGTGCTCGCGCCACACGGCCAGCAGGTTCACCACCGAGCCGCCATCCACCCAGATCACGTCCTGGGCGAGCAGGTACTCCTCCGGGTCCTCCACGTTCGGCATCATGAACGTGGTCAGCGGATTGAGCTGCCATCCCCTCAGCCGGGCCGCCTCGGCGCGTTCCGCGATCCGCGCCTTCTGGTCCCCGCTCGCGGTGGCGAGGTAGCCGATCTGGGGCCTGCCCTCAGCCCCGGAGAGCTCCACCGCGTACGCGGCGAGCGGGCCGTACTCCCAGTCCGTGCGACGCCCGGCGTGGTAGGCGCCCGAAGTTCCGACGATGTAGCGTTCCGTGCCCAATTCCTGTGACCTCCCCTGATCAGGCCCGATGCCGGCCACGGGACACGCTACGCCTGTCAGGGGGCTGCGCGGTCCAAGTTGGTCAGGATGGCAACAGAACTGGCTCCCACCGAGATATCGGCGCTACCATCCTCCGCCACCGTGACCACGCTCCCGCAGTCGGGCACCGCCAGATCGCAGTAGTCCCCCGGCTCCAGGCCGGTGGGGACGGTCACGGTGGCCCCCTCATCGCCGCGATTGACGAGCGCGAACGCCTCCCCGCGCGAGACGGCGAGCACGGAGCTGTCCTGGTACTGCTCCACCAGTTCGGCCTCCCCGGCCACGGCGTCGAATCGGACGGCGGCGTTCACGAGCGGCCAGGTGTGGGCGCAGACGTACTCGCCCGGCCCGCCCGGCTCGAAGCCCTCGATGCAGGTGGCCTCCACCAGTGCGCCGTCCGAATCCTGCGGCGGGCCGTCGTCGCGGCCGGAGAAGGAGTAGCCGGAGTAGACCATGGGTGAGCCGTAGCCGTGGAGCACCATGAGCACCATGGCGAGTTGGTAGTCCTCGCCGGCCCGGTAGGTGATGGCCTGCGAGTTCCGTTCCGTATCGTGGTTGGTGACGAACGGGACGGCGGACTCGGAGGCGGCGTAGCCGGTCCCGGTGCCCATCCGGAGGAACTGGTTCCAGGAGGAGACCCT
>JAUNRP010000031.1:3599-12413 GCA_030544165.1 bacterium | reverse complement strand
CCGCGCGGATGCGGGCCACCACCTCCTCGAGGGAGAAGGGCTTGGTGATGTAGTCGTCCCCGCCGGCGGTGAGGCCCTTGACCTTGTCCTGGGTGTCATCGCGGGCGGTCAGGAAGACCACCGGGATCTGCCCGGCCACGGCGCGGATGCGGCGCAGGGTGGTGTAGCCGTCCATGTCCGGCATCATCACATCGAGCACGATCAGGTCCGGCCGGCGGGCTGTCACCTTCTTGATGGCATCGTTGCCGCCCACGGCCGATTCCACGTCGAAGCCGGCGAACCGGAGCGAGGTGGCGAGGAGTTCCCGGATGTTCGGCTCGTCATCCACCACGAGCAGGCGGGCCTCCGGTTCCGTTTCCCTCATGGTGCGATTGTGCTCCGCGAGACTGTGAGAAGCCTGAAAGGGCTAGAGGTAGAGCTGCGGATCGAACTCGTCCAGCGGGATGATCCGGATGCGCGGCAGCGGCACCGTGAACGCCTTGATGTCCGTCTCCAGATCGTGGACCTCGAGGCCGCGCTCGGTGAACTCGGCCAGCTTGGCGTTCAGGAACTCCCGGAAGCAGAGCAGGGAGACGCGGCGGCCCTTGCCGAGCAGGGTGGAGACCTGGGGGATGAAGTCCCCATCGTGCGAGGCGAGCATGACATCGCCCTCCTCGCGTGCGGCGATCGCCTCCAGCGTGCGCTGGATGCCCACGTCCACCACCTTCTCGTCCCCCTCGGAGGCGAGCGGGATGGGGCGGTAGCCCATGGCGATGAGCGCCTGCACGAAGCCCATGGGCATCTGCCCGGAGGAGGCGTTGAGGAAGAACAGCCCGCGCGCGTCCGCGCCGCCGTTGCGCTCCGCGGCGTAGGAGAGGATCCGGTCCCAGCGGGGCCGCTCCTCGGGGTTCGGCCTGCGGCCGAGCACGCTCATTCCGAGGGTGGCATCGATGTTCTCGCCATCGACCAGGACGTAGGTTGCTCCGCTCACGGCCTCAGCCTACGGGAGAGCGAAAGTGGGGCCCGCCGAATCCGGCGGGCCCCACCCATCTCGCTAGGAGATCACCACTGGTTGTTCTCGTGGCGCTCCTCCTGGTGCTCCTGGTTCTCCTGCTGGAAGTCCTGGCCCTCCTGGAAGTCCTGGCCCTCGCCGGACTCGATCTGGGCGGGCTCGCCGCCACCGGAGAGCTCGAGCAGGCGGGCCTCGACCTCGGCCTCCATGCCGTAGTCACGCAGCTCGTCGAACTGGGCCTCCAGCGAGGTGGCCGCGATCTCGGCCTGGCCCTGGACGCGGGCCTCCTCACGGCGGACCTGCTCCTCGAAGCGGCCGATCTCCGTGGTGGGATCGAGCACGTTGATGGAGGAGATCGCGGCCTGGACGGTGCCCTGGGCCTGGGCGGACTTGGCGCGGGCCACGAGCTCGTCGCGCTTGCCCTTGAGGTCACCGAGGCGCTCGCGCATCTGGGTGAGGCCGCTCTTGAGCTTCTCCACCACCTCGTTCTGCGCCTGCAGCATGGGCTCGGAGGCCTTGGCCTCCTTCTCGGCGGAGAGCTGCTTGGTCACCGCGATGCGGGCGAGGTTGTGGAAGCGCTCGGCATCCTCACCCTTGCCGCCCTCCTCGAGCCGCTTGGCCTGGGCGAGTGCGGCCTGGGCCTTGCTGCCCCAGTCCTTCGCCTCGGCCATGTCCTCGTTGTAGTCGCGCTCGGCGAGGCGGAGGTTGCCGATGGTCACTGCCACGGCCTCCTCGGCCTCGGCGATCGAGGAGGTGTAGTCACGCACCAGCTGGTCCAGCATCTTCTGCGGGTCCTCGGCGCGATCCAGGAGGGCGTTGATGTTCGCCCGGGTGAGCTGGGCGATGCGCCCCAGGATCGACTGCTTCTCAGCCATGGTGTTCCTTTCGGTTTGCTGTGCACTCAATTGTTTATCAGGTCACAGGAGGTCTCGCGCGCCGTGCGGCCCACGAACTTGTCCAGGTTAGAACCGGCCGCCTCCGCCGCCGCGGCTTCCACCGCCGCCGCCACCGAAGCCACCGCTGCCGAAGCTGCCGCCAAATCCCCCGCGGGAGCTCGGACGTCCGCCGCCCCAGGACCCGCCGCCGCTACCCCACAGGCCGCCACCGCCGCCCCAGGAGCCGCCGCCGCGGCGCCGGGGCGAGGAATCGAACATGTCGGAGAGGATGCCGCCGAGGATGAGGGAGCCCATGTCCACCCCTCCGCCTCCACCCCCACGGTGGGAGTCCTTCCACGGGAAGTCGTCCCGCTGCTGTTCGGCCACGCGGATCGCATCGCTGGCGAGCCTGCCCGCCTGTTCGAGCGCCTCGAGGGCCCTCTGTGGGTCGTGATCGCGCAGGCCCTCCGCGTCGGCGAGGTACCGGGCCGCCTCCGAGGCGAGCGTGCGTGGGCGCGTGTCCATCGCTCCGCGGTTGGCGGTCACGAGCGCGTCCGCCCGGGCCACACGGCTCCTGACACCCTCCACCCGCTGGTTGTACAGCGAACGCGTCCGGGTCACCACCTCGGCCTGCTGCCGGTAACCCTCGAGCGCCTTGTCCAGGCGGGCCTCGGCCGATCCGAGTGCGTCCAGGGCCGCGAGCGGGTCTCCGCCCTCCTGCGCCTCGACGCCGGCCGCGATCGCGAGCTGTGCCGCATCGCGCGCGGCCACCACCTTCTGGTCAGAGGGCGCGAGCCGGTTGGCGTCCCGCACGTCCGCCGTGATCGACTCGAGCGCCGCCTCGATCTTGGGGGATGCCTCCTTCAGGGCGGTGTTGGCCCCGTTGACGGCGTCCAGGAGCTTGGCAGCCGAATCGATGGCCTGCTCGGCGATCCTCGCGTTCACCACCGCGGAGGAGCGGTCATCGGCCGCCAGCCTCTCCTTGCCGGCGGTGATGGCCTTGGTGGCCGAGGTGAGGAGTGCCTCCGCCTGATCGGGGTTGGTGGAGACGGAGGCGAGCGCGGAGGGCGTGTACTGCCCCTGCAGCGAGGAGATCACCGAGCGGGCACCCTCCACGCGTGAGGCCACCTCGCTGGCGCGGGTCCCCATCTGATCGAGCACCTCTCCGGCGCGGGACTCCATGGCGCGCAGTTCCTCGAAGGACTTCTTCTCCGCCATGAGAGCGGCGTGCACCTTCTCGGAGATCCGGATGATGGTGAGGTAGTAGTTCCTCTTCTCCTGGTCCGTGTCCGGGGTGGTGTCGTCCAGCTTCTTCTGGGCCTCGAACGCGGCCGTGGCGTCCTTCTTGGCGCTGGCGATCGCGCGGGAGAAGCTCTCCGTGGCCTGGAGGCCGAACTGGGCCTGGGCGAAGCCCAGCTCCTGCTCGGAGGCGCGCAACTCGTTGTCCACCTGGACCAGTGCGGAGCCGGCACGCCGGGAGAGCTCGGGGAGGGGCATGTCCTCGAGCCGCCCACTCTCGGCAGGCTTCGCCGGCTCCTTCTTGCGGCGGGAGAAGAAGAACGCCACCAGTCCCGCGCCGGCCGCGAGCAGGAGTGCGAGGGGCAGGAAGTCGAACCCTCCGCCCGTCTGCGCAGGACCCGGTGCCGGCTGTGCCACCTGGGTCAGGTGGGCCTCGATCGCCTCCGCGTAGGTGATGGGGGCCTGGCCCCAGTCGTCGTTGGCCAGGTCCCGCTCGCCGCTCGCAACGAACACCCTCTGGGCCTCATCCGGGCCGAGATCGCTGTTGTTGTCCGCCGAGATGCTCCAGTTGCGATCCTCCACGGCCACGGCCAGGAGGAGATCGTTCATCCCCATGCCCGAGATCTCGGCCGCCTCGTTCGCCCAGTTATCGGCACCCTCGCCCGTGAACGTCTCCACGTACACCACGAACAGGTCCACACTCACGGAATCGCCGAGGTCCCCCAGGGAGGACTCGATCTGGGTGATCTCACCGGGGGTCAGCACCCCCGCGAGGTCCGTCACGCTTCCGTTGACGCGGAACGGATCCTCGGCCGGGTGCACGCCCGCGAGAGCGGGGGCACCTACGAGGCCCGCCAGCAGGAACACGAGCGCCGCCACTGCGGAACGAATCGTTCTCTTCACCCCTGAATCTTCTTCCGTATCCGCCCCACCCGCAACGCAATCGGCGCCGCAGGGTTCGGATTCGCTTCCGGCTGAGCCATCGAGCCTCCGTTCCTCCGCGGGGCCGCGCCGCTCGCGCCGCCCGGATAGACTTGGGCGCGAGCGGCGCACTCGCCGCCCCCACGAACAAGCGGAAGGCTGCCAGACGTGCCGAACGGCAGGATCAAGTTCTTCGATACGGAGAAGGGCTTCGGCTTCATCGCCGGAGAGGACGGGCAGGAGGTGTACGTCCACGCCTCCGCGCTGCCCGCGGGTTCCCCCACGCCCAAGCCGGGCCAGAAGGTGGAGTACTCGGTGGCGGACGGGCGGCGTGGCCCCCAGGCCCTGGCGATCACCTTCCCGGAGGCACCCCAGTCGGTGGTCCGCAACCACCGCAGGCCCGCCGAGGAGATGGTCCCCATCGTGGAGGACCTCATCCGTGAGCTGGACAAGGCCTCCGGCCGCCTGCGCCACGGCCACTACCCTGACAACGGTCGCACGATCGCGAAGGTGCTTCGCGTGGTGGCCGAGAGCTTCGAGGCGTGATGGCGTCCGATCAGGTACTCGCGGCCGCGGTCGATCAGGCGCGGGAGGCCGCCAGCGAGGCCACCGAGCACGGGATCGGGGAGCACCTCGGCTTCTACCTCGAGGGTGACCGTGTGGGCACCCACATGTTCGCCGCGTCCGAACCCGGGTACGTGGGCTGGCACTGGGCGGTCACCCTGGCCCGCACGCCACGTTCCCGCAAGCCCACCATCAACGAGGTGGAACTCCTGCCGGGCCGCGGCGCGCTCCTCGCGCCCGAGTGGCTCCCGTGGGCCGAGCGCCTCCGCCCCGGGGACGTGGGCCCGGGGGACGTGCTGCCCTACCAGGGGGAGGACCACCGACTCGATCAGGGCTACGAGCAGACCGACGACGTGGAGGCCGACCGGGTTGCCATCTACGAGCTCGGCCTCGGCCGGGCCCGGGTCCTCTCCGCCGACGGCCGCGCCGAGGCCTTCACCCGCTGGTACGAGGGCGAGGGTGGGCCGAACGCGGAGGCCGCGAAGAAGGCCACCGCGCCGTGTTCCACCTGCGGGTTCTTCATGAAGATGTCCGGATCCGCACGCCGGATCTTCGGGGTCTGCGCGAACGAGTGGAGCCCCTCGGACGGCCGCGTGGTCTCGCTCGATCACGGCTGCGGCGCCCACTCCGAGACCGATGTGCGCGGCCGCAAGGGGGAGTGGCAGCAGTCCGAGCCCGTCATCGACGAGGGCGAACTCGACTCGTTCGAGCTCGGCTCCCCCCGTAGTGGGCCGGTCTCAGAGACTCCCGACGACGGCGGTCCCGCACCTTCCAGCGAGACGGAACCGCCCGTCGTCGGCGGGGAGGGTCAGCCGGGCGACGACGCGGAGGCCGGCGAGGCCGAGGCGGACATGGAAGCCGGCGGGGAGCGCACCAGCGAGTAGCTAGGGCTGGGTGGGCCTGCGGCGGGAGTCCGCGCGCTCGGCCCACGCGGTGGCGATGAGGCCGAGTGCGGCTCCCACGATCGCGATGTCGCGGGCGAGGGTGCCGAGGTCGAAGATGAGGATCACGAGGAGCCCGATCGCCCACAGTGCGAGGCCGCCGAGCGCCAATGGAACCATGCGAACGCGCGCCACGGGCATGGGACGCGTCCGTTCGTGAGTGTGGGCCACGGCCCCATTGTGTCACCTGTTGCTAACACAACACCTTCACAATTCGTGCGCGAAACCTTTGCGGGTGCACAATGGGCGCGTGACTACTCCCTCCAGCGCAACGCGCGACACCCAACAGACTCCTGCCGCGCCCTCGTGGCTCGAGCAGACGTTCAAGATCACGGAGCGTGGCTCCTCCCTCAGCAGGGAGATCCGCGGCGGATTCGTGACCTTCTTCGCGATGGCGTACATCCTCGTGGTGAACGCCGCCATCCTCGGACTCGTGGCGCCGGAAGGTGTCTCGGGCGCAGCGATCGCCGCCGGAACCGCGCTCGTGGCCGGCGTGATGTCCATCCTCATGGGCGTGGTGGCCAACTTCCCGCTCGCGCTCGCGGCGGGCATGGGCCTGAACGCGATGGTCACGTTCACGCTCGTGATGGGGATGGGCCTGAGCTACGGCGAGGCCAT
The DNA here is from genome assembly GCA_030544165.1 of bacterium. GTDB lineage: Bacteria > Actinomycetota > Actinomycetes > Actinomycetales > Actinomycetaceae > JAAZBW01. The sequence goes on along the minus strand of JAUNRP010000031.1, from coordinate 6,264 downwards.
GGGCCTGATCTTCTGGGAGGGCGTGATCATCACCATCCTGGTGATGACCGGCTTCCGTGAGGCCGTGTTCAGGGCGGTCCCCACGCAGCTCAAGATCGCGATCTCCGTGGGAATCGGCCTGTTCATCGCGTTCATCGGCCTCATCAACGCCGGGATCATCCGCCCCGGCGGCACCCCTGTCCAGCTCGGGATCGAGGGCTCGCTGGATGGCTGGCCCTCGTTCGTGTTCGTGTTCGGCCTGCTGGTGACGATCATCCTCTACGTCCGCAAGGTCAACGGCGCCGTGCTGATCGGCATCCTCGGCTCCACGGTGCTCGCGGTGATCATCGAGGCCATCACCAAGACGGGCGCGATGAGCGAGGAGAACCCCACGGGCTGGGGCCTGAACGTGCCGGCCGTGAGCGGCTCGCCGGTGGCGATCCCGGACCTGTCCACCTTCGGTCAGATCGACTTCTTCGGTGCGTTCGCCAACGCCCCGATCGTCTCCGTGGTGCTCGTGATCTTCTCCCTCCTGCTGGCGGACTTCTTCGACACCATGGGCACGATGGTGGCCATCGGCGCGGAGGCCGATCTGCTGGATGAGAACGGCAACCCGCCGCACTCGCGCAACATCCTGCTGATCGACTCGCTCGGCGCCGTGTTCGGTGGGCTCGGCGGCGTCTCCTCCAACACCTCCTACGTGGAGTCCTCCGCCGGTGTGGGCGAGGGCGCGCGGACCGGCCTCGCGGCCGTGGTGACCGGCATCCTGTTCCTGCTGTCCATGTTCATCGCCCCGCTCGTGGAGATCGTGCCCTCCGAGGCCGCCTCCACCGCGCTGGTGTTCGTGGGCTTCCTGATGATGACCCAGGTGGTGGGCATCGACTGGCAGGATCCGGAGAACGCGATCCCGGCCTACCTGACCATCGCCATGATGCCGTTCTCCTACTCGATCACCGTGGGAATCGGAATCGGCTTCATCGTGTGGTGGGTCATCAAGCTCGCCCGCGGCAAGATCGCCGAGATCCACCCGCTGATGTGGGTCTCCTCGATCCTGTTCGTGGTCTACTTCACCCTCGGTCCGATCATGAGGCTCTTCAGCTAGGAGCCCCGCTCCCCTCGCAACAATAAGTCCGGTTTGGCGCCGAGTACGGTGCCAAACCGGACTTATTGTTTGGAAAGGGCAGCCGCGCGGCCGCAGGTCTAGACTGGCCGGACCGTGAACCGTACCTTTGCCTCCCTCGCCTTCCCGAACTACCGCAAGTGGTTCTACGGCGCGCTGATCGCCAACATCGGCACGTGGATGCAGCGGATCGCCCAGACCTGGGTGGTGCTCACGGAACTCTCCGAGGACTCCGGCGTGGCCGTGGGCACCGTGATCGCCCTGCAGTTCCTCCCCACCCTCCTCATCACACCGGTGGGCGGGCTGCTCGCGGACCGCGTGGACAAGCGGCGCCTCCTCATCGTCACGCAGGTGGGGCTCGCCCTCAGCTCGCTCACGCTCGGTGCCCTCGTGCTCCTCGGCTACGCCGAGCTGTGGCACCTCTACGTGTTCGCCCTGGTCCTGGGGATCCTCGCGGCGCTCGAGCAACCGGTGCGGATGACGTTCGTCTCCGAACTCGTCCCCGCCTCCTCGCTCGCCAACGCGGTGGGCCTCAACGCCACCTCCTTCAACGGCGCCCGCCTGATCGGCCCCGCGCTCGCGGGCTTCCTGATCGCGGGCGTGGGCTCCGGCTGGGTCTTCATCATCACCGGACTCGCGTTCGCCGGGCCCCTCATCGCGATCGCCACCATGCGCCTGGAGGACATGCACGATCACTCCCGGCCCACCCGCCAGAACCGCGGACTCGGGGTGGCGGTGCGCTACGTGCGCGAGCACGCGGACATCGCCGTGATCATCTCGGTGATGGCCGTGGTGGGCGCCTTCGGCCTGAACTTCCAGCTCTTCATCTCCACCATGGCCCGCGATGCGTTCGACCGCGGCCCCGAGGACTTCGGCATCCTCAACACCCTCATGGGGGTCGGCTCGCTCGCGGGCGCCCTCCTCGCCGCCCGGAGGACCCGCCCCCGCACCCGACTGGTGGTGGGAGCCGCCGCCGCATTCGGCGTCTCGATCCTCATCTCCGCCTTCATGCCCACCTACGAGACCTATGCCATCAGCGGGATCCTCGTGGGCTTCTTCGCCACCACCACCATGAACTCCGCCAACTCCACCATCCAGCTCGCCTCAGACCCGGCCGTGCGTGGCCGCGTGATGAGCCTCTACCTGATGGTGTTCCTCGGCTCCACGCCGATCTTCTCCCCCATGCTCGGCTGGCTGGCGGAGGAGTACGGCGCCCGCATGACCCAGGCCCTCGGCGGCGGCCTCACCCTCCTCGCCGCGCTCGTGGCCATGGTGTGGGCGTGGAGCCGGCTCGGGGTCCGCGTCACCTACCGCATCCGCCCGCGCCCCCGCGTGCACGTCATCAACCCGATCGACCACGCCGCGGCCACCTCCACGGCCGGGGAGCTGATCGACCAGTCCCACGTGGACGATGCCACCGAGGTGGCGCGGGTGGCAGATCCACCCCGGCGCCGCCGCTCCCGTGCCCCGTTCAGATCCTCTCGACGACGAAATCGATCGCCCGAGTGAGCACCTCCACGTCCGCCGGCTCCCGTGCCGCGAACGTGGAGATCCGCAACTGGTTCC
>JAUNRP010000031.1:0-3499 GCA_030544165.1 bacterium | reverse complement strand
CCGCCGTCCGAGCCCAGGTTCTTCTGCGGAGCGAAGTAGTAGACGTCCGTCTCGCCAAGATCGAGCGGCACCCCACCCGCCGCAGAGGTTCCGTCGACGACGACGAGCGCGCCGCCGTCGTCGATCCTGCGTACCGGCGCGAGGACCCCCGTCGAGGTCTCGTTGTGGGGCCAGGCGTAGACGTCTGCGGTCCCGCTCGGGGTGGGGAGGGCGCACGAGCCGGGTTCGGCGCGGGTGATGAGGGAGGGTTCGAGGAAGGGGGCGGCGTCCGTGGCGCGGGCGAACTTCTCCCCGAACTCGCCGAACGAGCCGTGTGCGGCGCGCTCGCGGACCAGCGAGAAGGTGGCGGCGTCCCAGAAGGCGGAGGAGCCCCCGTTGCCGAGGGCCACCTCGTAGCCCTCGGGGGCGCCGAGGAGGGTGGCGAGGCGCTCTCGGACGGAGCCCACGAGCGCCCGGACGGGAGCCTGCCGGTGCGAGGTGCCGATCAGGGTGGAGCGTGCCACGCGGGCGAGGGACTCCGGGCGCACGATCGCGGGGCCGGAACCGAAGCGGCCGTCGGCGGGAAGGAGCTCGGCGGGGATGCGCATGGGGCGAGTCTCCCACCTCCGAGGGCGGGGCGTGCGGGCCGCTCAGGGCGTGGCCCCGACACGCCGGGTGGCAACTTTCCAGACCGTTCCGCAGGGATTGTGACCTGCGGCGATACGGGTTGTCAGGCGTCTGATCAGGGCTCTTTGCCAGTGCTTGACGGAGGGCCTCTGGGAGGTGTCTCACAATCGTGATCGAAACGTGACAATTGGATCGCGGCCGGGGTACGCTCGCACTCGTGTCCATCCCCTCCGTTGGACACCTTCCGGAACACCGCCGAGTCCTGCCTGTGTTCTTGAAGTCCATAATCCGCTGGCAGGAGCGGGGGAACCACAACTGGGCGCGTGCGCCCTTGGGGTCAAGGTCCTCATGAGGGGCCCGGGCGATCTCCGTCCGAACCCGACAGCTCACCCCGTAGGCGAAGGAGAGAACACGTGACCGCAACTGCTCGGTACCGCGCCCAGCGCCGCACCAACGTCGGCAAGGCCGCAAACCAGGCAACCAAGGGCCTCATGCTGGCCGCCTCGTCCGGACTCGTCCTGACCATGGCCGCCACCTCGGCTACAGCTGCCCCCCAAACTGACGCCTCTGGCCGCCCGCAGGCCGGCGAGGCAACCATCTCCCAGGCCGCACGCGAGGCACTCGCTGCGTCCCCCGCCGTGGTGGTGTCTGCTGACGCCGACTGGACCCTCGCGGACATCGTTGCCGGCGCTGCCGCGACGGCTGCTCCGGAGCGCGTCGAGTCCCGCTCGGCCACCACCACCTCCCGTGACAACGAGCGCCAGGCGATCGAGCCGGCCGAGGAGGCTGCTCCGGCCGCCCCCGCTGCCGCTGCTGCCCCGGCTGCTGCCGTCCCGGCTCCCGCTGCTCCTGCTGCTCCGGCGCCAGCGCCCGAGCCCGCCGGTCCCACGCCTGTCTCCCAGATCGCCGTCGAGGCGCTCTCCGAGAACGGCCACGTGAACCAGACGCTCAACGTCCGCTCCGGGCCCGGCACCGATTACGGCCGGGTGGGCGGCGTGGAGCCGTACAACACCTTCTCCATCACCGGCCAGGCCAACGGCTGGTACCGCATCAGCCACAACGGCGGCGAGGGCTGGGTGTCCGGCTCCTACACCCGCCTGGGCCAGGCCCCCGAGCGTCCCGCCCCGGCACCGGCTCCGGCCCCGGCCGCCGCTGCTCCGGCCCCGGCTGCTGCCCCTGCCGGCGGAGGTTCCTCGGACTTCGGCAACTCGGTGGTGGCGATCGCCCGCCAGTACATCGGCACCCCGTACCGCTACGGTGGCGCATCCCCCGGCGGCTTCGACTGCTCCGGCTTCACCAGCTACGTCTACGCACAGATGGGCGTGAACATCCCACGTTCCTCCGGTGGCCAGTACGGCGTTGGCCGTCAGGTCTCCGCCGCCGAGGCTCGCCCCGGCGATCTCGTGTGGTGGCCCGGCCACGTGGGCATCTACACCGGAAACGGCAACCACATCGCGGCCCGTAACCCGAGCTCCCCGCTCCACGAGAGCCCGTTGTACCGTTCTGGTCCGACCTTCTTCCGCCTCGGCGGCTGATCCCCGGACCCTCAGCGCAGAGAACCCCACCGGCTATCGGTGGGGTTCTCTGCTGTTCCGGCCCGCTCTCCACGAGGCACCACAACACCTCCACGAAATCGTGGTGCGCAGAAGCCTGAGCCCGCCGTTCCGTGCGGCCGCGCAAACCGGACACGTTCTCGTGTCCGCGAAACGACTGACTACAGTCATTTTCCGGACTCGTTATCGTGTCTGGTTTCGTCACGGACGTTCAGGGCGTGGCCACGACGACGTGGGCGTGAGTTCCGTACGAAGGCACCGTGCCGTCTTCCACGACCACAGCCGCGACCACGACCGAGAGGCGCCGTTGGTCCCCGTGACTGCGGTCACAGTGCCACTATGGTGGGAGGAGACATGCACGCGGGCGGAAGGTACGGCAATGGCGCAACAACCGGTGATCCTGGTTGGGGTCGATGGCAGCGATGCGGGAATGGGCGCACTCGACTGGGCGGCCGCCGCAGCTCGGACCCATGGGTGGGCCGTGCACCTCGTGTGCGCATACTCCCTGCCGTCCTTCGCGGCCTCGACCATGGACGGCGGCTTCGCGGCCATCGACGAGTCGCGAGTGCGCAGTAGCGCGGATGAGGTCCTCGACGCCGCCGAGGCGCGCCTCGGAGGAGGGCTGACGATCACCCGCTCCGTGGAGACAGGCGATCCCACCACCGTGCTGGCGGACATGTCCCGGGACGCCGCGCTCGTGGTGATCGGCAAGCGGCGCGGCGGAGGGCTGGCGGACCGCATCCTGGGGGCCGTCTCCTCGGCGCTCCCGCCGCACTCCCACTGCCCCACGGTGGTGGTTCCCTACACCGAGGAGGCGCGGGTCAGCATCCCGGTGCGGCGGATCGTGGCTGGCATGGATGGCTCGGATGCCGCGCGCGGTGCACTCTCCCGCGCGATCGATGAGGCGATCATGTGGAACGCATCCCTGACAGTGGTCTCGGCAGTCCCGCTCGCAACCGGTGGTGCAGCGCTCTCCTGGGGGCTCGCCCCGATGGATCCCGATGAACTGCTCTCCGATGTCCAGCGCGGACTCGACGAGATCGTGGGAACCGCGCTCGAGGAGGCAGGCGAGAGGGCGAAGGGACTGAAGGTGGACAAGCACGCACTCGGAGGCTCCGGGGCCGCGTTGATGGCGGAATTCTCGAGTGCCGTGGACCTCGTGGTGGTGGGCACCCGGGGCCGCGGCGGGTTCGCTGGACTCCTGCTCGGTTCAACGTCCCAATCCGTGATCCAGCACTCCCACTGCCCGGTCCTGGTGGTGCCATCCAAGGCGGACAGGTCCTCCCTCGGAGGGCCGTACCCCTGGCAGTAGGGATCGTCGGGGCGCGGTAGGGATAGTC
>JAUNRP010000030.1 GCA_030544165.1 bacterium | reverse complement strand
TACCTGGTCACCAACAACCACGTGATCGCCGCGGGCGCGGACAATCCGGGCGCCACCATCCAGGTGACGTTCTCGGACGGTGACGTCCAGGACGCCACCGTGGTGGGGCGCACCCAGGACTACGACATCGCCGTGCTGCAGGTGGACCGCACCGACCTCGTTCCACTCCCACTCGCCGACTCCGCCGAGGTGGTGGTGGGCGATCCGGTGGTGGCGGTGGGCGCACCGCTCGGACTCGATGGGACCGTCACCTCCGGGATCGTCTCCGCGCTCAACCGCGCCGTCACGGCCGGCTCCGCGCAGGAGGTCTCCTACATCAACGCCATCCAGACCGATGCGGCCATCAACCCGGGCAACTCCGGCGGCCCGCTCGTGAACATGAGCGGCGAGGTGATCGGCATCAACTCCGCGATCGCGCAGCCCCCGGGGGCGTCCCGGGCCACGGGCTCGATCGGACTCGGATTCGCCATCCCCGCCAACCAGGTGGAGCGCACCACCGAGCAGCTCATCACGCTCGGCCACGCCACCTACCCGATCATCGGTGTCCTCCTCGATGGCCGCCACATGGGGGAGGGCGTCCTCGTCTCACCGGGCGCCGGTCAGGACGGCACGCCCGCGATCACGCCGGATGGGCCGGGGGAGGAGGCCGGGGTCGAGCCGGGTGACATCATCCTCCGCCTGGACGGCAGGCCGGTGACCAGCCCGGACGAGGTGATCGTGACCGTCCGCTCGCACGCGCCGGGGGACACCGTCACCCTCGACATCCTCCGCGATGGCGAGGAGATCCAGATCCCCATCGTGCTCGGGGAGCGTCAGGCCAACTAGGTCGCCTCGTGGTCGAACGGTGCGCCCCCGGCCGCGGTGCCACCCCCGCCCGCAGCGCCCGAGCCCGAGCCGCGCTCCCACATGCGGGGCCCCACGGGACGCGAGCCGCCGGGGCCACCGCGCCCACCGCGCGAGGCGGGCGCGTCGTCGAACAGGGCATCGCGGACCACGCGGCGCGGATCGTACTGACGCGGATCGAGCGAGCCGAGGTCCAGGTCCTCGCCGAGCTCGCGGGAGACGGACTCCCTGGCCCCGCGCAGGAACTCGCGCGCGGAGTTGATCCAGCCCGCCACCTGGTGGGTGATCTCGGGGAGCTTGTCCGGGCCCACCACGAGCAGCACCACGAGCAGGAGGACGAGGGCCTCCCAGCCGTTGATGCCCATGGCGCCCGCCCTCCGCGCTCTAGGTGGTGGGGGTGATGCCGAGCTGGCGCCCGGCGAGGCCGCGGGCACGGGCCGTGAGGGAGTCCGCCACCGCCTGCAGGGCCATGGCCGCCGCGGAGTCCGGGTGGCCGATCACCACCGGCTCGCCGGAGTCCGCGCCCTCGCGCAGCCGCACATCGATGGGGACCTGGGCCATCACGGGCACCTCGTAACCGAGCGCCTCGGAGAGCGAGCGCGCCACGTCCTCCCCGCCGCCGGAGCCGAACAGCTCGAGGCGCCCGCCGTCCGGGGTCTCCATCCAGCTCATGTTCTCGATCACGCCCACCACGTTCTGGCGGGTCTGTGCCGCAAGCGCCCCCGCCCGCTGCGCCACCTCGGCCGCCGCCGCCTGCGGGGTGGTGACCACGATGATCTCGGACTTGGGCACGAGCTGGGCCACCGAGATCGCGATGTCCCCGGTGCCGGGCGGCAGATCGAGCAGGAGCACGTCCAGATCGCCCCAGAACACGTCCCCGAAGAACTGCTGGAGCGCCCGGTGCAGCATGGGCCCGCGCCACACGATCGGGGTCCCGGGCGCGGCGAACATGCCGATCGAGATCACCTTCACGTCGCGCGCCACGGGCGGCACGATCATGTCGTCCAGCTTGGTGGGCGGGTGCTCCACGCCGAGCATGCGGGGGATGGAGAAGCCGTAGATGTCCGCGTCCACCACGCCCACCTTGAGGCCCTTCGCGGCCAGCGCCGCCGCGAGGTTGGCCGTCACGGAGGACTTGCCCACCCCGCCCTTCCCGGACGTGATCGCGTAGACGCGCGTCAGGTTGCCGGGCTGGTTGAACGGGATCACCGGCTCGGGCGTGCCGCCCCGCAGCTTGGTGCGCAGCTCCGCGCGCTGCTCCTCGCTCATCACGCCCATCGCCACCTCCACCCCGGCGACGCCCTCGAGCTCGCTCACCGCCGCGCGCACATCGCGGGCAATCGTGTCCTTCAGCGGGCAGCCCGCCGTGGTCAGATCGATCCCCACCACCACGATCCCGTCCTCACCGATCTCCACGGAGCGGACCATGTCCAGCTCCGTGATGGGGCGGCGGATCTCGGGGTCATTGACGGTCTCGAGCGCCGTTCGCACGGCCTCGGCAGTAGGAAGGGACATGCCCCCGATCCTACCTGTCCGCCGGTGGCGTCCCCTCGCCGCCCTCGCCCCCGGTGCCCGACGACGCAGCCCGGGTTCCGCCGTCGTCCCCACCCTCCGTGGGGCGCAGGAGCGCGAGGAACTCCTCGCGGAACCGCTCGTCTCGTTCGTCCCGATCGGAGACGAGATCGGTCATGAGGTCGCGGAGTTCGCCGCGGACGTAGTCGCGGGTGGCCACCTCGCCGAGCGCCATGCGGAGTGAGGCGAGTTCGCGGGCGAGGTACTCGGTGTCCGCCAGGTTGCGTTCGGCGCGCTGGCGGTCCTGCTCGGCGAGCACGCGATCACGCTGGTCCTGGCGGTTCTGGGCGAGCAGGATGAGCGGTGCCGCGTAGGAGGCCTGCAGGGAGAGCATCAGGGTCAGGGCCGTGAAGCCGAGGGCCGCGGAGTCGAAGCGGAGGTCCTGCGGGGCGAACGTGTTCCACGCCAGCCAGATCACCACGAACACGGTGAGCCACACGAGGAACTGGGCGGTGCCCGTGAAGCGGGCGATCCCCTCCGCCACCCGGCTGACGGGCTCGGACTGCAGGTTGAAGCGGGGGAGTCGGAAGCGGGACTCGCGGGGAGTGTCCAGGCGGTCAGCCATGACGTCCCTCCTCGTGGTCATCGATATCGCGCCAGTTCTCCGGGAGGAGGGCGTCCAGGACGTCGTCCACGGAGATGGCGCCGAGCACGCGGCGGTCGTCGTCCACCACGGGCACCATGGTGAGGTTGTAGGTGGCGAGCATGCGGGTGACCCGCTGCAGGGAATCGGTGGCGAGGACCGCCTCGAGGTCCGTGTCCAGGTGCTTGCCGATCGGCTCGTTGGGGGGCTCGCGCAGCGCCCGTTGCAGGTGCAGCACGCCGAGGAAGCGGCCCGTGGGGGTCTCCAGGGGCGGGCGGGCCACGATCACCATCGCGGCCAGCGCGGGGGGCACGTCCTGGCGGCGGGCGTGGGCGAGCGCGGTGGCGATGGTGGCCTCCGGAGGCAGGATGAGCGGCTCGGTGGTCATGAGGCCGCCCGCCTCGTCCTCCTCGTAGGCGAGCAGGCGCCGGACGTCCTCGGCCTCCTCCGGCTCCATGAGCTCCAGGAGCTGGCTGGCCTGGTGCTCGGGGAGTTCGGCCACGAGGTCCGCGGCGTCATCGGGTTGCATCACGTCCAGGACATCCGCGGCGCGGGAGACATCCAGGCCGGAAAGGATCTCCACCCGGTCGTCATCCCCCAGTTCCTCGAGGACGTCCGCGAGGCGTTCGTTGTCCAGCTCCTTGGCCACCTCCAGCCTGCGGGCCTCAGGGAGGTCGTGGAGGACATCGGCGAGGTCGGCGGCCTTCAGGTCCCCCAGGGTGGCGAGGAGCGAAGTAGCCCCCTGGGTCTCGGCGGACGGACCAAGTCCGCGCACGTCGTCGACGGAGATGAGGGAGGTGTCCCCGCGGCGGAACAGCTTGCTGCCCTCGCGGCGGCGGACGAACAGTTGGGTGAGGACCCAGTCGCGGGAGCGCTGCTGCTCCATGGCCACGTCCTCGATGACCACGCGGCCGGAGCCGTCCGTGAGGTCCACGGTGCGGTCCAGGAGCTCGGAGACCACGAGCGTCTCCACCGTGCGCTGCTCGAAGCGGCGCATGTTGAGCAGGCCGGTGGAGATGACGGAGCCCGGTTCGATCCCGGTGACGCGGGTGAGGGGGAGGAAGACGCGGCGGCGGCCCACCACCTCCACCACGAGGCCCACCACGCGGGGGGCGCCGGTGGGGCGGATGATGGTGACCACGTCGTGGACCTTGCCCACCTCGTCGCCGAGCGGGTCGAACACCGAGGTGCCCACGAGCCGCGCGATGAACACGCGCGCGGGGGCGGAGGTGCGGGCCGTGATGGTCATGGCTCCTAGCCTATGCGCTCGGCGAACGCGTGCCCGCGCGCGAGTGGGCGGTTTTCTCACCATAATCAGGGGCATGACACAGATGACCAACCCCACCATCCCGGTGGTGCCCGTGGGCACCGAGATCGCCTCGTTCGAGAAGTACCTGGACGCCTCCAAGGCGGTGGACACGCTCGCGGACGCCGAGTTCCCGGTGGAGGCCCTCACCATCGTGGGCACCGACCTGAAGATGGTGGAGCGCGTGACCGGCCGCGTGACGTGGGTGAAGGTGCTGCTCTCCGGCGCGCTCTCGGGTGCGTTCTTCGGGCTGATGCTCTCGCTGTTCTTCGTGCTGCTGATCCCGGATGCGCCGTGGTCGCTGCTGCTCGTGTGGATGCTGGCCGGCGCGATCGGCTTCGCGCTCATGCAGGGGCTGCTGTACGCGATGTCCGGCGGGCAGCGGGACTTCTCCTCCACCGGGCAGGGCGTGGTGGCCACCCGCTACGGCCTCCAGTGCGCCACCGAGCACGTGGGGCGCGCGAAGGAGCTGCTTGCCTCGAAGGGCGTGATCGCGCAGGGCGGCGCGCCGGTGCGCGAGGTGGACCTGACCCACCGCGGCCGCACGGCGAGCGCCACCCCGCAGACCACCGTGAGGGTTCGCCAGAAATTCGTGAGGGTGCGCCAGATTTCGGCGAGAACCCGCCTCAGCCCACCCAGCCCGGGGACGCGCCGCGCGCCTAGCGCATAGGCTGGAGCTGTGGCCATCCCGGTGACGCTCTCGACCTCGTCCGTGTACCCGGGCGGGGTCGAACTCACCTTCGCCCTCGCCCGCGATCTCGGCTACGACGGCGTGGAGGTGATGGTCATGGACCCCACCTCACGCGATGCGGTGGAGCTCGTGGACCTGGTCAACGCGTACCAGTTGCCCGTCTCCTCGATCCACGCGCCCACGTTGTTCTTCACCCAGCGGGTGTGGGGCAAGGCGTGGGAGAAGGTGGATCGCTCCGTGGCTCTCGCCAAGGCGGTGGGCGCAGAGGTGGTGGTCCTCCACCCGCCGTTCCTCTGGCAGCGCCCCTACCACAGCGAGTTCGTGGAGGGCGTGGCCGAGCGCGAGCGGGAGAGCGGGGTGGTCCTCGCGGTGGAGAACATGTACCCCTGGCGCGTTGCCAAGGACTGGGTGATCTACCGGCCCCACTGGGATCCGATCTCCCTGCCCTACCCGTCCGTCACATTGGACCTCTCCCATGCGGCCACCTCCCGCTCCGATGGGCTCGCGATGGCGATCGAGTTGGGGGACCGGCTCAAGCACCTCCACCTCACGGACGGGAAGAACAACTTCAAGGACGAGCACCTGGTGCCGGGGGATGGGAACCAGCGTGCCGCAGAGGTGCTGCAGCTCCTTGCCCAGCGCAATTTCCAGGGTCAGGTCTGCGTGGAGGTCATCACCCGGGGCAAGTCCACCCCGCGGCGGGATGATGACCTCGCGCGGTCCCTCGACTTCGCGCGGAAGTACCTTGGGCAGGACCCGCAGCGGACCCTCAGGTAGGGTCGGAGGACAGGCGTCGGACTCACCGAGGAGTCGAGATGGCAATCCACATCACCACCGCACAGCCCACCGATCCCGAGGTGTCAGCGATGCTCCGGGAACACGCCCGCGAGATGGGGGAGGTCTCGCCCCCGGAGTCCGTCCACACGCTGGAGCCGGACGAGCTCAGTTCCGGTGGGGCGCGCATCTGGGCCGCCTGGCGGGACGGTGAGGTGGTGGGGGTGGTTGCCCTGGTTCCCGTGGCCGACCGGCACGCGGAGCTCACATCCATGCGCACGGTGGCTGCGGCCCGCCGGCAGGGCGTGGGGGCGGCCCTTCTTGCGCGACTCCTCGAGGAGGCGGCCGAAGCCGGATTCTCCCGGGTGAGCCTGGAGACCGGGGCAGACGAGTTCTTCGAGCCGGCCCGTCGGCTCTACGAGCGGAGGGGCTTCGAGGTGACCGGTCCGTTCGGCTCCTACCGGGAGGACGCGAACAGCGTGTTCATGACGATCGAGATCTGACGCGTCACCGCCGGTGGTGCGAGTCCTCTCCGCCACATCAGGAGAGTCGGCCAGCTCTCATCGCCCTGACCGCCAGAGTGAATCGATCACGCGCTCCGAGTTCCTGCATGAGGTCTGAGATGTTGCGCCGAACAGTGCGTTCGGACAACCCGAGGCGATCTCCGATAGCACGGTCCGACATCCCCTGGGCGAGGCCCTCCAGGATGTGGCGGACTCGATCCGCACCTTCTCTCCCGCCTGTGCCCGGCCATGGTGCAGCGGAGTCCCACACCTGCGTGAAGACCCACCCCAGTACTGAGACCAGGGACGGTTCGGTGATGAACAAAGCCACACGATCGCCGTCCTCCATCCCACCCGAGACGACGGCGGTCTCACCGTCGATGATACGGAGCGGCATCGGAGGGTCGAGGGCAAGGCGTACCTGATCCCCGCGACTGATCCTCCACCTCACATAACGCTCGAGTTCCGTCGACCGAGCGCCAGAGGCCGGATAGATGATCCGCAGTCGCGCACTCTCCGGGTACGCGGCCTCTTCATCGACTTGTGCCTGCTCAAGGATTTCTGGCCTGGGGATAGAGACCAACATCGAGTCCATCGTTGCGACATCTTCCCCGAGTTCCAGGAGGGTCGACACGATGTTCTCGACACCGACCACCCTGCGGATGGAAATGTTGGTACCGAGCCCCACCAATCCCCGCGCATGATGGAGGAGCTCGATCTCTCGGAATGCAGCGCGCGTATTCTGCTCGACCGCCGCCAGATGCTCGACGAGTTGGACGAGTCGGGCGCGAGTCGCAGCGCTTGGGGCTCTCGTACGCACAGCCTGTTCTGAATTCTGAGACGGAGCTACGAGCTCTCGTTCTCTCAGTTGCCCTATTCGCCTCTCAACGTGACCCACGGAGAGTCGAAGGCGTTCAGCGAGCATCTCCGGGGTCGCATGCGGGTCATCGGTCAACGCTCCATAGATGGATGCGCTCACCCCATCGAGTTCATGTATGTCCACTTCCACAATCTTGGCAGGTTTTGTCCACGGCCGACAGTGGCCACATTGTTCGGTGTTATCGACGCCGAGGGTTCAGTAGCCTCCGATACAAAGTCCCGGGTTGGGAGATCTTCCTCATGGTCTTTGATCGAGTCATCACTTCAGTTGGAGGAGAACAGAGATGAGACGTCGCTACCTTGTCGGCGGAGGAATCGCCGCCACAACACTCACTGCGCTCCTGGTAGTGCCCGCAATTGCCGGCGCACAGACGGGAGGATTGGACGAGGATCTCGTCAGGAGCGATGCCAGAACTGCGCTCGTGGAGAACCTCGCACAACTCGAGGATCAGCAGCGAACGGAGAGGGACCGGGCCCTGCAGGAGCTCACGTTCCCTGAAGGAACCACTGTCGGTGCGGCTCACGATTTCGATGCGGTACGGACGCAGATTGATCAGATTGATACAGGTTCTGCGTGGTTGTCCCACACCGACCAGGCAGACCCCGCCGAACTGGAGTGGTACGAGCCAGGGTACTTCGCCTCGATCGTGGCGCTGGATTGGCAGTGTGCCTGGCTGTCGTCGGCGGTCGCCAGCCTTGCATCCGGCGATTCGGTTGGTGTCGCGAGTGCCTCAACCCTGTTGCGGGACTTCCGAGATTCGGATTTTGCTGACGCCTTCCCAGACTATGACTACTTTGTCGCAGAGTATGTGGACCCACTGGAGCAGGGAGATTCCTCTGGGGCCGACGCCTATCTGGGAAGCTGCAGGCCGGAGACGCTGTCGCACTAGGCGTCAGTGTTCCCACAGGCTCGGGATGGGCAGTACGTGAAGCCACTCGCCGATATGCGCCACCTGGGTGCCACCGTGGAGGAGGACCGAGGTGATCTCACGGTCGGCGAATCTCTCCCGGAAGCGCTCCAGATTGCGCCAAGCCCCGTGACTGATCGTCTGTGATGCCTTCACCTCGATCGCCACGAGCCTGCCGTCGGGGAGCTCGGCGATGAGATCCACCTCGAGGCCGTCAAGATCGCGGAAGTGGTGGAGCGAATAGCGTTCAGCGCTCCAGCCACGCTGTTTGAGAAGTTCGAGTGCAACGAACTGCTCCACCAATGCCCCGTAGTACTCCCGACCACCGACGCTCGCTGCCTTGCCTTCCGTGAAGCCAGTCAGAGCAGCGCTGAGTCCGGTGTCGTTGAGGCCCACTCTGGGCCGTCGGGAGATTCGGCCGCGTGCGCTCCGCCCCCACGCAGGGAGAGATGCGGTGAGGTGCATTGTCTGCGCCATTCGCAGGTACGCATCCACGGTGGATTCCGCGATTCCGAGGCTCCGGGCGATCTTGGCCTTGACAAGCTCCTGCATCCCGCCCGCAGCGAGGAGTTGGAGCAGGGCCCTCATGTGGTCCGCGTATGATCCCGCCTGGAGGTCCCGGGCGTCATGGTCTGCGAGGCGTTCCACGTAGGAGATCAGCCAATCCCGCGCACGCTCGGGCGAGCGATCGCTCGTTGATGGGTAGCCTCCGCGCGTCACCCGCTCGGGATCCAGTGCCGAGAATCGGGGCTTGCTCCAACCTGCCACCAGCCAGTCGATGAAACACTCGGGCGTAGCTCGCCTGCTGAGTTCCCCCTGGCTCAGAGGCCACAACTCGATCGTCTCCGCACGTCCTGCGAGGGAATCGCCCACGCCCTTGACGTGAAGGAGGTCCGCGGAGCCGGTGAGGAGGAAGCGGGCGGCCCGCCTGTCGCGGTCCACGGATGCCTTGAGGGGAAGGATGAGCGAGGGAGCTCTCTGGGCTTCATCGATGACCAGAAGTCCGTCGGGACTCTGGTTCACGAAGAACACAGGATCGGACGCGGCCACCTCGAGTGTGACAGGGTCATCCAGAGTGAGGACTGTACTGTTGGGCAGCTCTGCAGCAAGCTCCGCCACCAACGTGCTCTTGCCAACCTGGCGCGCACCGTGGAGCACCACCACGGGAGTGTCTCCGAGCGCCGTGCGCGCATGCTCACGCGCGAATCGCGGATACAACTGATGGGTAGCCATAGAGCAAGTCTCTCATGGACTCGAAGATTTGAGCGCCCCAGCTCGAAGATTTGAGCAGCCCACCTACTCCGCCAGCAACCCCTGCACCCACGCCTCCACGTCCGCCACCTCGCGCGGAATCTCGGCCGAGAGCCGCACCGCGCCCTCCTCCGTCACCACAATGTCGTCCTCGATCCGCACCGCCATCCCGCGCATCTCCTCCGGAACCGCGAGGTCGTCGGCACGGAAGTACAGCCCCGGCTCGATCGTGAACACCATCCCGGGCTCGAGCTCGCCGTCCAGGTACATGTCCCGGCGTGCCTGCGCGCAATCGTGCACGTCGATCCCGAGGTGGTGGGAGGTGCCGTGGACCATCCAGCGGCGGTGGTACTGGCCTTCCGGTGCCAGCGATTCCTGAGCGGAGACCGGCAACATCCCCCACTCCTCCAGCCGCGCAGCGAGTACCTCCATCGCCGCCTCGTGCAGTTCCCGGAATCGCGGCCGGCCCCCGTCCGAACGCACCTCCTGCGCACGGGCGAACGAGGCATCTGCCGCGTCCAGCACGGCCTGGTACACCTTTCGCTGCGGCTCGGTGAACCGGCCATCCACCGGGATCGTGCGCGTGATGTCCGCGGTGTAGAGCGAGTCCACCTCCACGCCGGCGTCGATCAGGATCATGTCCCCCCGCCGCACCTCGCCGTCGTTGTTGATCCAGTGCAGGGTGTTGGCGTTATTCCCGGACGCCGCGATCGTGTCATACCCCAGCCCGTTCCCCTCCTCGCGCGAGACCGCCGCGAACGCGCCCTCGATCACGCGCTCGCCGCGCGGGTGCTCGGTGGCACGGGGGAGTGAGCGGATCATCGCCTCGAACCCGGCACGCGTCGCCTCCACCGCCTTCCGCATCTCCCCGATCTCCCACTCGTCCTTCACCAACCGCAGCTCCGAGAGCGCCTCGGCCAGGGCCGCGTCCTGCGCCTCCTCCGCGCTCACCCCGGCCTCCTGTTGCGCCTTCCTCACGACGGCGGTCACCGCCTCGTCCGCCTGCGGCACCACCCGCACGGTCACCTGTCCCGCATCCTTGGCCACCGCGTCCCCGAACGTCTCGATGTGCGCGCACGAGATCCCGGTGGCCGCCTCGATCTCCTCCAGCGAGGGGCGCACCCCCACCCACAGCTCCCCGTACCGGGAGTCCGCGTAGAACTCTTCGGTGTCCCGCTCCGCGCGCGGCCGGAAGTAGAGCGTGGCGGAGTGGGTCTCACCCTCTGACACCGGCTCCCCGGTGGAGGTGACGTTCGGTTCCAACACGAGCACAGCGTCGGGCTGCTGATCCGTCCCCAACCCCGTGAGGTGAGCGAATGCGCTGTGGGGGCGGAAGCGGTAGTCCGTGTCATTCGAGCGCACCACGAGCTGGCCCGCCGGGACCACGAGGCGCTCGCCCGGGAACTTCGCCCCGATCGCGGCTCGGTGGATGGCCGCAGAGTCCGCGGACTCCATCCGCTCGGGGAGTCCTTCCGGGCGTGGTCCCCAGTTGGACCCGATGAACTCGCGGAACGCCTGCGAGCTGGGCCGCTGGGAGCGGTTGGATCCGCGGTCCTCGAGGGGCTGATCGGCTGATTCGGTGGTCTGATCCGTCATGCCCCCACTCTAGGCGCCGGAGCATGTCTGCCTCAGCACGGAGTATCGTGCCCGGGATGGACCTTGAGAGCCTCCGCCGCAGCTACGAGCTCGGAATGCTCGATGAACCCAGCGCACCCGCAGATCCCGTGGACCTCTTCCGCCTCTGGCTGTCCGCCGCCCGCGAGGTCCAGATCCCGGGGTGGGAACCCGGTGCAATGACGCTCGCAACAGTTGGCGCGAACGGCCACCCTTCCGCCCGTACCGTTCTCCTCAAGGCCCACGACGACGACGGGCTGGTCTGGTACACCAACCTCGCCTCCCGCAAGGGTCGGGAGTTGGAGCAGAATCCTCGCGCCGCCCTCCTCTTCTACTGGGGGCCTCTCGAGCGCCAGGTCCGGGTGGAGGGGGAGGTGTCGGCCGTATCCGCCGAAGAGTCGGACGCCTACTTCTCCTCCCGGCCCCTGGACGCCCAGATCGGCGCAATCGCCTCACCCCAGTCCGAGGTGATCGAATCCCGCGCGGCACTCGAGGCCGCGTACGCGGCGGCTGCCGAGGCGGAGGGGGACCAGCCCGTACGGCCTGCACACTGGGGAGGTCTCCGTCTGGTCCCCGATTCGTGGGAGTTCTGGCAGGGCAGGCGCTCCCGCCTGCATGACCGGTTGCGTTACCGCCGAGAGGGTGGCGGATGGCTGCTCGAGAGGCTCGCGCCCTGATCGCTCCCGGGTGGGAGGTGAGCCGCAGAATTACGCCCGTGGGGTGACGTTGTGCGGGAAGTGGTGGGCCTACTCTTGGACTGCATCCATGGGAGTGTGCCGTGCAAGGAGGCCATGAGTGAGGACCACGATCGGTACCCGGTTGGCCGTTGCCGCCGCGGCGGTACTTCCCCTGGCAGGCGTGGGCATCCTTGCGGCGGGCGGGGCGGGTGCTGCAACCGCGCTCGCGGACGCGGTGATCCTGCAGCAGGGCACTACCCCGGATCTCCATGGTGCCACCTTCGCGACGCGCCTGACCGACGGCACCTACACGATGCGCCTTCCGGACAACTCTCCGGGCGGTCTCACGGTGAAGGAAGGAACCGGCACCGTGGATCTGGCGGGAGGATCGTGGACCGAGTACGCCACTCTCGCCTTCTGCGCGAGCGCTGATACGGCACCCTCCGATTGCTCCAACATCGTGCGTGCGCCGTGGTTCCCCGCTGTGGGCGTGACGGGCGCTGAATTCACACACATTGTGGACGGTGCACCCGCGTGGGAGGCCTCCAGGACTCCCACTTTCACCACCACTTTCGAGGACGCTGACCTCACGTTGAGTGGCGCCTCCGCCGAGGGGGAGTGCTCCCTTCCGGAGGCCGCAGGCGTGGTGAGTGTCCGGAGTGGAAGGTTCGCCGTCCATGGTCTGGGCGGCTGCGGAACTGCCGAGGAAACGGTCTGGGAGGTCACCCTGGAAGGACCCGAGGGTCCGGTGGCGTTCGAGATCGGCATCGTGGGAACGCTCCCCACGCAGGAGCCCACGGAAGAGCCAACGGAGGAACCGACGGAGGAGCCCAC
>JAUNRP010000029.1:6302-12658 GCA_030544165.1 bacterium | reverse complement strand
TTCGGCCTCCGTCTCCGGGCCGGCGCTGAAGAGGTCCTGGTAGACCGGGTGCTCGTGCACCAGGAAGCTGGTGGCGGGGAGTCCGCTCACCGTCAGGCTGACCCGGATCTCTCCCTCCCCGGTGACCCTGAAACTGCGGCTCTCTCCGCCACTCACCGTGCGGCCCGATGCCTCGGCAGCACCCGTGGTGGTCCACACGGCCGGTCCGCTGATCGTTGCGGTCCACTCCAGTCCCACAAGCGGACTTCCGGATGCGGAGGTCACCGCACCGAGCCGGTCGGCGCTTCCGGATTCCGGTGCCTCCCCCCGCGGTGCAGGCCGCGGAAGTGTGAGGACAGGTTCTTCCAGCGAGGCTGGCCCAGCGAGCTGGCGACCCTCCTCAACCACGGCATGTGCGAGCTCCTTGATCGATTCCGGGAGTTCGGGCTGCCCCTCCTCGAACCCTGCCACCTGGAGCGATGCCAGCGCGTAGTGCACTGCCGCGGCGATCTCACGGGAACCTACCGGAATGCCACCGATCTCCCCTCCATGGAGGGCCGCCGGCGTCCAGCGGTGGAGGATCGCCGCCACCACCGCCGTGTCCTCGGCAGAGATCGAGTCCTGCCCGTGCACCGCGGGAGAACCAGGATCGTGTGTGGATCCGGGGACGAACGCCTCGCCCGCGACGACGGAGCGCACCGCGAAGGCGCTGGGGCCAACGGTGTCGCCATGGAGCCGTGCGGATCGCGCCCGGTCCGAGGCACACCACCCCACGAAGGCACCCGAGTTCCAGATCTGTACGTTCGAGCCGTGCTCGAGGTACCCCCAACTGGACCAGCCCTCCGAACGAGGTGCCGCTCCAGCAGGAGCGGCGGCGGGCAGGGAACCGAGAAGTGCGATGAATGCTGCGAGGACGAAGAGGGCGAGGCGATGGCGTGTGGTTGCTGACATGCCCCCCACCCAACAGGAGGGCGGGGCTGGAAGGTAGGCGTCGTCGTCGGGCTGTGGAAACTAGGGCCGCACGGGCACCTGTGGAGAAAACGCGCCTCGGGTGTTACGGGAGGTTGACGGCCTGCCGGACAAGCTCGGCCGTCTGCTCGTGCTCCTCACCTGCGACCCGCGCGCCATCGACCCAGACCTGCGGGATCCCGGTGATTCCTGCGGCCGCGGCGTCCTGCGTGGACTGCTCGACCCAGCGGTAGTAGCTCAGTTCCGCCAGGGCCGTGGCCGCGTCATCACCCAGCGTGGCTCCCGCTTCACGGGCCAGTTCGAGCAGTTGCTCGTCCGTGACCTCCTCGGTGGTGGTCTCCGGCTTGTTCTCGAGGAGCGCATCCATCACGGCGAGGTAGGAGGCGGGATCGGTATCCGCCACGTACGCCAGCAGGTTGGCGGCCCGGGCGGAGTAGATGTGGGTGGTGCGAGGTCCGAGGTAGTCCACCACGTGGTAGGCGACGGCGACATCGTCCCCGCCGGTCCACAGGCCCACATCGTTGTGCATGAGGGCGTGGAGCTGGACGCAGTGGGGGCAGAAGAAGTCCATGTAGATCTCGATGCGCTCCTCGGCATCCGGGTTTCCCACGATCACTGCGGTGCCGTCCACCGTGAGGCGGGCATCCTCGGGCTCGGGAGTCTTCTGGTCCGTGCTGATGGCCCACTCGCCAGCGGCCGCGGTGTCAGTGGGTGAGGGATCGGGATCCGAGGACCCTCCACACGCCCCGAGGCCCACGGTCAACGCCAGGAGGGCGGCAGCGGAAAGGGCGCGGATAGAGAAACGTCCAGTCATGGAATGAGCATGCCATCTGGGGCGCCGTGGTGGTCGGGACGTTTGGCGCAAGGGGCGCGGGCTGGGGGTTGCAGCGTTTGAACCAATGGCCCCCAGAATGGCTCCAGCCGAAACAAGAGAAACGGCCCCACCCCAACATTTCGTTGGACTGACGCCGTTTCATTCCGCGCGCTCGAAGGGACTCGAACCCCCAACCTTCTGGTGTGGCTCGGGCGTAGTCGTGCAGCTCTCAGAGTTCCGCGACCGCCGTCACTCTCACGTACAACCGGATTCACCTGCACATTTGTCCACAGGCCGACTACACAATCGTCTCGGATAGTACTGATGCTTCTCCGATGGACTATGACGACCTGCGCGCCCAGCCCGTACCTGACTGCTGGCGAAACAGCATCGACCGCTTCGCCGCATACCTGCACACTGCCGGCAAGGCTGAGACGACCATCGAAACACGATCGGACCTCATTCGCCGCCTCGCGCGCGCACATCCAGACGGACCGGACAGCATCACGGAAGATGACCTTATTGTCTGGACTGGCTCAAGAAACTGGTCACCCGAGACACGACGCTCTGCGCGCGCATCACTGCGGACCTTTTTCGCCTGGGCTCAGCACACCCAGCTGCGGGAGGACAACCCGGCAGCAGCACTTCCAAGCGTCAGCGTGGGACCCCCCTTACCCATTCCCACGCCGGAGGAGCGCCGCGCAAACCTCGTCCACGTCATCTCGCAAGACGTCCGCGAGGCCAGCGACCAACTCACCGAGGCCCTCGCACGAGACAACTCCGACCGTGGTCTCGACGCGGCCGCCGCAGCCGCCCGCGAGAAGCTCGAACAATACACACCGGCTGTCAGCAAACCCGCCATCACCACCGGGTGGAGCGAGGCAGGAGCACACGCTGCACGCCAGACCCTCGAACGGCTCCAACGCGCGCTGCCCCGCATGGAAACCCTCGCCCGCGCGCAACGGCGAGGAAGCCCGCAATGGAAGGCCGCCCAGCACAACATCGAGACCTCACGGCAGGCATCCGCGACTACCAGACGCGTCTCGGCCTCCCCGTCGACCAACAACCCCCAACACCGGCCGAGAACACTCAACAGGCCCGCCCCTCCCCCACCGCACGGCAAGGACCAGACCCACACAGCCGCGACCACGGACCATCGCTGTGACCGACCCGATACGCTTGAAGACAGGAGGTGGAGAACATGACCGAGGCCCGCGCCATCGTCGCTGAGCTGTTCGAGTACGCGATGAGCCAGCCAGAACCTGACTGGTCACAGCTCCCCGGCGCGACAACCCTCCGCCGCGACGCCGCCGACGAAGCCCGCTTCGCCGCCCACATCATCGCCACCGAGGGAAACCTCACCGAGGCATGGCGATTCGGCATCCTCCAGACCCTCGACGTCTACACCTCCTTGCTCCGAGCCGGAGAAGCCAACGTCGCACGCCACGTCTTCGACCGAGAGCCAGCACCCACCGGCGCGCGACAGATCGACGCCGCCATCGCCGCACTCGCCGCACACCTCGCCCACCGCGACGACTGGCAACCTCCAGAGTGGGCGACCGACCCACGCCGCGCCACCTCAGCGTGGTACCCCGGTGACCCCGGCCCAGGACTCCGCGCGATCGCCCACACCGAAAGCCCCCCAGAATTCCGTAAACGTGGCATCTTCATCGCCAAACGCGACCTCTCGCGGGCGTGATCCCCATGGAGCCCACACCACACCTTGACGCGAGCACAGTCCGCGCACTTCTCAACGAACTCGCTGACAAACTCGAAGCCCAAGGAGAAACGGGAGAACTCTTCATCGTCGGCGGAGCAGCAATGGCCCTCGCCTATGATCAAGCCCGCACCACCATCGACGTCGACGGACTCTTCCGGCCCACCGCGCCAATGCGCACCATGGTCGCCGAGATCGCGGAACGCCACAACCTCGCCGCCGACTGGCTTAACGACGGCGCCAAGGGCTTTCTCCCCGGACCCGACCCTCGCCCAATCCCCGTGCTCGAACGCGAAAACCTTCGCGTCTTCGTCGCCTCGCCCGAGTACCTGCTCGCAATGAAGCTTCACTCCGGGCGCGGCGGCCGAGATCTTGAAGACGCCGCAATCTTGACACGGAAGCTCAACCTCCGGACCCCTCGCCAGCTCCTCGGGCTACTGGAACAGCATTATCCGGCCGAACGACTTCAACCGCGCCACCAGTACCTCATCCACGACGTACTCGGGAGAGCCTTCCCCTCGTCGAGCTCAGACCACCACAGGTCGGGGCACAACCCCGGCCCGAGCCTCTGACGCACGGAAGCGCACCATCGTCGCCGAAAAGTTGCCGACAGCGCCCTTCTTCAACAAAGGCCCACACGCCTGCGCCGTTCATATGCATTAGATTCCTGGGTGTGCAGCCATTTTCGGCTGCGCACCCAGGGCCGGACCACCCAGACACCAAAGAGAGCCCCTAGAAGCCCTCCCAGAGAATTAAGCAACACATCATCAATAGTGGAAGCCCGCCCTACGTTCAAAGAGTACTGCAAAACCTCAACAAGGATCGAGGTTACCATTACCACCAAGAATGAGCGGGAAACCGAAAAGACGCTTTCGTTCAGCAGAGGAAGCAGTAGACCCAGCCAAGAAAGAAGCAGTAAATTTACCAGAATTTCTGCGCGGGAAGCCGCTCCATCGAAACCGGCAAGAATCACGCTTCCTGGAATAAGTTGCACACTTCGCCCGGTTTGCTCTAGGGAAGGCGTTAGAGTCAATAGGGCTACAGCATCTGATCCCACGGCAAGAATCCCCCACTTCAAACATGTGAATGCCCTCATTCGGGCATTCACATGCTTCGACGAGGCAATTAGTGCACAAACTATCAAGAGCAAGAGAAGCGCCAAGACTATCATCGATAGATGAAATGCATACCGCTGAAGTAGCTGCTGCACCTGAGTCTACCTCGCCTCCGATTGCCGACGAATAAACCAACAAGAAGTTTTCACGTCCATTTGCATCATGGAACGAATGAACGGATTCCGCCCTCAACCATACCCTCCTCGAGAGCTGCCAAAGGACATTCATCGCAACGGAATCCAACGCTCTTCACACAACGTGCACCATATAGTCCATGGCGGTGTCCGCATCATGCTCAAACCACATTTTCGGCCATCCGACGCCTCACCTAACAAGGTCGCCCGTGCCCGCATGTCATCCATGCGCAGCGATTACGGCTCAAACAGATAGACACCTACAACGCTACTAGCCAGCCTTAATCGCATAGGTTGTTCCGGATGCTCCTGAGTCCACTCTTCGCTCGGGATACGTCTCTCCTCGCTTCCACTGCGGTGCCAGATACTCGCAGAGCGCTCTGGCGCGAGCGCTGAACATGAGTCAGTCAGTGCTGAACCTCCGCTGGAACGGCAAACGTCAGTGGCAGCTGGAGGAACTGGATGACGTGGCGCGCGTCCTGGGGGTGGGTGTCGCGGTCCTCTTTGACCGGGAACGGCTCCCTGAAACTGAGAGGTCCCCCGGCGTTTCCGCCGAGGGACCCTGGTCCGCGCGCTCGAAGGGACTCGAACCCCCAACCTTCTGATCCGTAGTCAGATGCTCTATCCATTGAGCTACGAGCGCAGCAAGAGATCACTTTACTCGTTTGCTGGACCCTGATCCAACCGGGAGGGGTGATCGTGACGCGATCCACACCCACCCCCGGACCATGGCGAGATGGCTGACGGAGGGAGGCTCCGCCGTCGGGAATGGGAGAGCCCGGGAGGGGGCTCGGCAACCGGCCGGAAGAGCTGAGGGCCCCGGAAACTCACGGAATCCGGGGCCCTCAGGTTGGCGGAGACGGTGGGATTTGAACCCACGAAGGGGTAGACCCCTTACGGCCTTAGCAGGGCCGCGCACTAGGCCACTATGCGACGTCTCCCAGTAACCCACCAAGGGTA
Source organism: bacterium (assembly GCA_030544165.1). Taxonomy (GTDB): domain Bacteria; phylum Actinomycetota; class Actinomycetes; order Actinomycetales; family Actinomycetaceae; genus JAAZBW01. Next base: position 6,970 of record JAUNRP010000029.1, on the reverse strand, counting down.
CCCGTCCCGATGCGAGTCCACCAAAGCGGTACGAGTCACGTCCCTTTCCCGACGGCGGAGCTCACCTTCCAGCTCGTGACTCCACCTCCGAACCGGTACGGCCTCGGGTGCGTCTTCGTCAGTGAGCCTGCGCAAGCTCACACTGGACGACGTTCTCCTCGAGTCGACGGGAGCCCGCGCCGCCCGCGAGGATGTGCCTGAGTGGGTGGCGCGGGGCTCTGGGACTCATAAGCACTATGGATCGCGGCCATCACCGCGGTGTTCACGCTCCTGGACCTGGTGGCATCGGGGCCGGATGTGGCCAGTGGCTACGGGTTTTCGCTGCTGTTCCTGCCGTACCCCTGAGCGCGTTCGTGCCTGTCACGACGATGCCGGGCTGGCTGCGCGGCTTCGCGGAGCACCAGCCGATCACGCCGCTGATCGAGGCACTGCGTTCGCTACTCCGAGGCGGCGCGCCGTGGGCGACGGCAGCTCTCGCCGTGGCCTGGAGCATCGGGATTGTGGTGGTGGCCGTGATTGGCGTTGTAGCTCTCTTCCCCCGCCGGACGTCGGGCGGGCCGGCCTCAGGATCGTCTCGAGACTCGGCAACCTGGAAATCCAGTCCTCGCAAAGGACATAAAGGATCTAAACTGTCTAAAGAATCTAAAGGACGCAAAGAATCTAAAGGA
>JAUNRP010000029.1:0-6292 GCA_030544165.1 bacterium | reverse complement strand
GCAAAGAGGAGGGTGGTGATGAGGAATCCGTTCAAGCCGACAGCGGGTGCCACCCCTCCGCACCTCGTCGGACGCGACGAAGTGATCGATCAGTTCATGGAGGGTATTGAGAACGGGCCCGGGGCGCCCGACCGACTCACGTTGTTCACAGGACAGCGAGGAGTCGGCAAAACGGTGATGCTTGGCGAGGTCGCCGATCGCGTCCAAGAGGGGCATCAGTGGCAGGTACTGAGTGAAACTGCCACGACGGGCTTCCTCGAGCGCCTCACGCGGGATGCCATCCGGCTACTGCCATCGGAACGTGGCCGGAGACTCACCAGCATCACCCTTCCAGTCGTAGGCGGGGGTGCATCATTCGCTCTCTCCAAGGATGCGGCCCCCCAGTCCGACTTCCGTGAGGCTCTCACCGCATTGGCTGATCAGTGCGCGCAGGGGGGGACAGGGATACTGATCACGCTCGACGAGGTTCACTCCCGAAACTCGGAAGAACTCGCACAGTTCGCCGCGGATATTCAGCACCTGATACGCGAGGGTCGGGAAGTCGCTGTGGCGTTCGCCGGCCTGCCGGCCGCCGTCGATGAACTTCTGGACTCGAGTCAGATCACTTTCCTACGGCGCGCAGAGCGAGTCTTTCTGCAGGACGTACCGATTCGGGAGGTGACGAGGGCGCTACAAGAGACGATCACCTCGTCGGGGCGATTTATTTCACCGGAGGACGCCGAGCTTCTTGCCGAGTCCACCCGTGGGTATCCCTTCATGATCCAGCTGGTGGGGTACCACTCGTGGCGCAAGGCGACCAGCGATCTCATCGATACAGAAGCGTGCCGCCGGGGAATCCACCAGGCGCTCACCCGGCTTGGTTCGCTTGTCCATGCTCCCGCTCTCCGCTCCCTCTCCGAGGTGGATCGGACGTTCCTTGTCGCGATGTCGCACGACGAGGGACCCTCGAGAACGAGTGACCTTGCACAGCGCATGGGGAAGAGCGCGCAGTACACCAGCGTCTATCGCCAAAGGCTCATCAATGCGGGCATGGTCCAACCGGTCGGCCACGGAACCGTCGACTTCGCCATTCCTGGACTACGCGAGTACCTACGCGACCATGCAGCGAGTCTGGTGAACCGGTAGGCAGCGAGAGCTGCAACTGGGGGTCTTCTGCGATCTCTGGGCTGGCTCCGGGAATCCCCCGCCCGCGCCAGGGCGGACCGCCAGCCACCGTGGACCCTCAAGCGGAGCTGCCGGACCCGGACGGGCCAGAGGGTGGCGTAATAGCATGTACCGGACTCCGCCCGAGGGACAGGGTCGAGCGCTCGACGATATCGAGCACCACTATGTGGAGAGGGTAGGGAAGTGGCGGAATGAGTAGCCAGGAAGAGCTGCGCCGCGGTGCGACGCATGCCGTGGGGCGCCACTTCGCTTCCGCCGAGGGGCGCCAGCTCCTGCGCCGTAACGGGATCGAACCCGAGACGATGATCGTCCCCGCCCACGAGAACGAGAAGGCCGTTGATGTGATCGACAGGCTCGGTACCGCCCGGGTGGACCGTGCCATCGTGGCCGTGTGGTTCCCTGACAGAAACGAGTCGGTGATGTGCATCGAACTCGTCAAGTCGGTTGCGCGGCCGTTCTGGAAACAGGCGAAACACCCCGGAATTTTGCGGATTCCGGGGTTTCGTTTGCGGAGGGTAAGGGATTCGAACCCTTGGTGCGTTGCCGCACAATGGTTTTCAAGACCATCTCCTTCGGCCTCTCGGACAACCCTCCCGATGCCGCCCGGCACCGGGCCGGACGCGCCCCAAGAGTCTACCGCCCGTGGGATGTGGTTCCGTCAGTTGGCTCCACTGCCCGGACTGGGCAGGTATCCATCGCGAACGGCCTCGCGCACGGCGTCCTGGAACGTGTTCACGTCCCGCCCGATGACCTGGTACTTCTGGAAGATCCGGTTGAGGTAGGTGGCCACGGTGGCGAGCTTGACCGGCGGATCGAGCCGACGTCCCACGGACTTGCGGGGCAGGCCGTCGGCCAGGAGCCGCAGCACCTGCAGCTCACGATCGGAGAGTTGGGGGATGAGCTTGTCATCGGAGGCGAACGCGAAGGCGATCTCGGACGAGAGTGCCTGCTCCCCGGCGGCCACCGTACGGACCACATCGGCGATCGACGTCACCTCGTCAGACTTCAGGGCAAGACCCAGCGCCCCCGCCTCGAGCACCTGCCTCAGGGGGACCGGGCGCGCCTCTGACGTGAGCACCACAACGCGGATGCCTGCCGCGGTCAGCGCCCTCACCCGGTCCACAGGGTCCTCGCCATCGCCCAGGTTGAGGTCGATGAGGACCACCAGGTTGGGATGCTCCCGCTCGCTGACGAGCGCTTCCAGCCTCTGCAACAACTCTGGGTAGGTCCGTGCCACGCCCGCCCACTCGAGTTCCGGCGCCTCACGCTTCAGGAGCGCGGCCAGCCCCTCCACCACAATCGGGTGATCGTCCACTGCCAGCAGTTGGAACCGAGTGCTCACAGGTCTCCCTCCCACACTGAACGTGTCATGATTCGGCGAATGTACCGGTAGAACCGGGGACGCGGGCCAACGCATCCGCGTCCCCACCGCCCAGGTAGTGCTCCAGGTGCACCTGGTCCCCCTCCGCCACGGCACTCAGGCCCAAACCACTCGTGTGCACCAGGACCCGCTCAGAGGCAGGCTGCAGCACGGTGGCCACCCTCCACCCCGCCCCCGATCCCGCGGGAAGGACGGTGACGCGAACGGAGGTCACCTCGTTCTCATCGAGGCCGGCGAGGAGGCGTGCCAACCACGCCGAGACCTCCGAGGTGAGCTCGGCTCCGTGCCGCAGCTTGACGGTCACCCCGGCACTCAGGAGGCGATCGATCTCGCGGCGCAGGTGCCAGGCCTGACCAGCGCGCAGGCGCTCGGGAGCCGTCTCGGCACGCACGGCCCGCTCCAACTCGTCTGCCTGCGCCCGAACGAGGGGATCGGAGGGGTCAAGGCGGCCATCACCCACAGCGGTGACGAAGTCGATCACGGTCTGGGCGCGACGTTCTGTGCGCTCATGCAGCGCCTGGCGCTCCGCAGCGTGGAGGAGGGCCGCGTCAAAGTTCCTCACGGCCGTCTCGTGCGAGAGCATCGCATGCTGGGCGGCATGTTCGAGTGTCACCCGTATCGCCCAGCACGCCGCCACCCCAAGAAGCGGGGCAAGGAGGATCGGCAAGGTGATCAGGACGTTGAGGGGCGGATCCAGCACGGGAACCTGGAAGGGTCCCGGGCTCCCCCTCACCCATAGGACGGCCACGGTGGCCACCACCAGCGAAGCGCCCGTCAGGAACACCGCCCTCCGGGGCCGGAAGAGGGATTGGAGGAGGGCCAGTGGGAGTGCGCCGCCCGCCATCCAGAAGTGGTTGGCGTTCAGGTTTCCCGGAGGAAGCGCCAGCCCATTGAGGAGGATCGCTCCCACCGCGGTCACCGAGATCCCGATGGATGGCAGGAGGGTGAGGCCGTGGCGGAGCCCGTAGAAGGCTGCCCCGGCATAGACCACGAGCACGGCGATGCTCGCCATCCACCCGGCCCAGGGTGCAGCAAGGTAGTGCCCATGGAGCGCCGTGCTCCACACGTTGTGCACCACCAGTGGCGCAGCCATCAGGAGCAACGCGCCGAACACCTGTGATGCTGAGCCGTAGGTGGCGCGGAGCCACGGCCTGTTCTCCCCGGGCTGCTGGGGCGCCCACTCGAGCCGCACCATGGTGCCCCGCCCCGGCTCCGATGAGATCCATCCGAGACCTCCCACATCGCTCATCCGTGCCACGATCGATTCCGCCACACCACGGCCCGGACTCCTCTGGCTGGGGCTGAAGCCCCTCCCCCGATCACGGATCGTCACCACGATCCGCGGGCCCGTGTGGGTCACGAGCACACGCGCCTCGTTCGTTCCCGAGTGCCGCAGCACGTTGTGCACCGCTTCGAGGGATGCCCGCTGGAACGCGCGCTGGACATCGGGAGGGAGCGTCACCTCGTCCCCCACCACGTCAATCCTGATGCCGTCGCTCGCAAGGCCGCGCGCCATGTCATCCAGCCGCGCCCTCAGCCCTCCGTGCCCGGCCACCTCGGTACCGGCTTCGCCGAGGGAGCGCGCCAGTCTCGCGGAAGCCTCGATCGCCGTGCGGGCGGGAACCGCCTCCCGATCCAGTGCCACCATGCGGAGCGTGTGGAGCACGTCATCATGGATGAATCGGTCCGCCTCCCGCTGTTCGAACACCTTCTGCCCCCCGTGTGCCACCTCCTCGTGCCGGTGCCGAACGCTGGAGAGCGCGGAGTCAACGGTGGCGGCCCCACGCAGTCCCGCCCACATCCCGGTGATCACACTGGCGGAGATCATCAGCAACTGACCGAGCTCGGTGGCGTAGCGGTCAACGATGTATCCCTCGATGTTCCCGAGCGAGAGGCGCCAGTCCCACAACCGCATGAGGATGTGCGCGAGCAGCGCACCCACGATGCCGAGGACTCGCAGGTACCCCTCGAGCCGCCCGGAGGCGATCAGGATCCCCGTGATCAGCAACAGCATTGGCCACCACGCACCGTACGGGTCCGGTGTCCCCGGCCGCGCGTACTCGGCCACGAACAGGCCGACGTACATCACGCCGAGCGCCGCCACCTGGTGGCGCCTCGGACCGGGGAGCCAGAGATCCTGCAGGATGGCCAACTGGCTGAGGTAGATGAGGAAGAGGCCCCCTGCCACCAGGGGGTTGTGGAGCGGCTCGCCGATCAGGAACAGCGCGGCCACCACCATGTTGACCACCGTCACCACGAAGGCCCCCAGCCGGAGCAGCCAGAGCCAGGTGGAGCGCCAGCGCCCCTCCTCCCCCTCGAGCAGATCCGGCCTGGGGAGGAACCGGATTCGGCGGGAGATCGCGTGGAGACGTGCGGGATCGCCAAGCGAGGCCACCATGCCTCGGACAGCCGCGTCCAGCCTCATGCGCTCAATCCCATGTGGACAGCTCCCACCGCCATCCGCGCGTCCCCCGGGTGGGCGTGCCGATGGCACCGGCACGCCCCGCGTGCCACCATCGTCCCATGCGCGCGATACCCATGGACTCCGATCTCGAGATTGTAGAACTTCCAGTTCCGGAACCGGGCCCGGCCGAGGTCCAGATCGAGGTACGTGCCGCCGGGGTCAACCGCGCGGACCTCCTCCAGGCCGCGGGCCACTACCCCGTCCCCGAGGGCGCGAACAGGATCCTCGGCCTCGAGGCCGCAGGCCACATCTCAGCCGTCGGACCCGGAGTGGACGCCTCGCTGATCGGACGCGGCGTGGCCGCCCTCCTCGACGGCGGCGGGTATGCCGAGTACGTCACCGTTCCCGTGACCCAGATCCGTCTCCTTCCCGACGACGCCGACCTCACCCTGGCAGCAGCACGTCCCGAGGCGTTGTGCACGGCCTGGCTCAACCTGGTCCAGCTCGGCAACCTCCAGCGGGGCGAGACCGTCCTGGTCCACGGTGGGTCGGGCGGGGTGGGCCATGTGGCCATCCAGATGGCGCATGCCATGGGCGCCACGGTACTCACCACCTGCGGCTCGGAGGAGAAGGCGCGGTGGTGCGAGGAGCTGGGCGCCGCCGTCGGGATCGACTACCACGGTGACGTGGTGGGAGCGGTGAATGGGGCAACGGGCGGCCGCGGTGTGGACGTGATCCTGGACGTACTGGGAGCAGGAGGGTTGCAGCCCAACCTGGAGATGCTCGCCCACGGGGGCCGGATCACCGTGATCGGCCTGCAGAAGGGCCGTGTGGGCGAGCTCGATGTCAACATGTTGATGGGAAAGCGCGCCAGCATCACGGGCTCGCGCCTGCGTCAGATCGGTCTCCGGGAGAAGGCCGTGGTGGTCTCCGGGGCCACATCGTTCTCGGACCGGGTTTCCGCCCACGTGGATGCCACCGTGCCCTTCGAGGACGCCCGGCGCGCACACGAGCTGATGGACGCCCCGGAGACCCGGGGGAAGATCGTCCTCACACTCTGAAGGGCGAGGGCCCGCGGGCCCAGCGGAGGAACGGCCGTGGGGCCGGCGGCTCACGCCACCGATCCCACGGGCCCCATCAGGAACTAGCTCCCCCTCCTCGTCCGGACTCGGGCACCGCCGAGGAGCGCCGCTCCGGCGGCCATCGCCGCCAGGGCCCACCAGGCACCGTCCGTGCTGGCACCCGTCCTCGGAAGGGTGGGGTCAGCGGGCGGCCTCGGACCACCGTTCGTGGCGGGCGGACGCGGCTGCTCCGGCGTCGGCGTCGGCCTCGGGTCCGGTGTC
>JAUNRP010000028.1 GCA_030544165.1 bacterium | reverse complement strand
CGCGGGCTCCAGGTCCTTGTAGCTCCGCACCCGCCCGAGGATCCGCTTCCACCCACTCGCGATGTCCGCCTGGTCCGCGTGGGGCCAGCCGAGCGCTCGCAGGGTGCCCACCTTGATGTCCGTGCCGCGCGGAATCTCCGGCCACCGCTCGAGTCCCACCCGCTCGGGCTTCACCGCCTGCCACACGTCCACGTAGGGGTGGCCGAGCACCTTCACGTGCGCCGCGCCGCGCAGTCCGCGCAGCGCCTCGCCCACCAGCCGCGACTCCTTGGACCCCGCCACCAGGTGGTCCACCAGCACGCCCGCGCGCCGGCCGGGCCCCGGGGCGAAGTCCCGCAGCACCTCGCCCAGGTTGTCCACCCCCTCCAGCAGTTCGACGACGACGCCCTCCACCCGTAGATCGTCTCCCCACACGCGCTCCACCAGTTCCGCATCGTGCCGCCCCTCCACCCAGATGCGGGAGGCGCGCGCGGTGCGGGCCGGGGAGTCGGGAACGGCGAGCGAGCCCGAGGCGGTCAGGACCCGCCCGCCGCTGGTGCGCCCGTGCGGGGCCGCGCGGTCGGGACGGGAGCCCGCGGGAGGGGGAGGGGGCGTGAGGACCACGGCCTCGCCGTCGACCCAGAAACCGGGGCCGAGCGGGAAGGTGCGGGTGCGGCCGTGGCGGTCCTCGAGGACCACCACCTGCTGCCCGCCGGACTTCTCCACCGCGGTGACCGCGCCCACGAAGCCGGTCTCCACCTCCTCGACCACCTCACCGATCGCGGCAGGGAACGGGCGGGCGGCGCGGGCGCGCTGGCGCGGGTGGACGGGGGAGGAGGCGAGCACATCGGGCCCGTAGCGGTCGTTCACCTGGGGAAGGTTATCCGCAGTGGCGGGCGCCTCATGGAGAACGCCGCCGAAGAGCCCTAGGATTGGCACTCGAACAGTGAGAGTGCTACGTGCAGCCGAACGAGGAGAGGAGGGCACATGGCCACCGACCAACGGCGTATGCAGGTGCTCTCCGCGATCGTGCAGGACTACGTGGCCTCCTCCGAGCCGGTGGGGAGCCGGGCGATCGTGGAGCGGCACAACCTCGGGGTCTCGCCCGCCACGGTGCGTAACGACATGGCGGCGCTCGAGGAGGCGGGCCTGATCGCCCAGCCGCACACCTCGGCGGGCCGGATCCCCACGGACCTCGGCTACCGAATGTTCGTGGACCGGATCGATGAGCTCAAGCCCCTCTCCGGGGCAGAGCGCCGCGCGATCGAGAGCTTCCTCGTGGACGCCGTGGACCTGGACGACGTGATGGAGCGGACCGTGCGGCTGCTCGCGCAGGCCACGCACCAGGTGGCGATCGTGCAGTACCCGAGCCTCTCGCGCGCCACGCTGCGCCACCTCGAACTCGTGCGGATCTCGGACCACCACCTTCTCGTGGTGGTGATCACCGATTCCGGGCGCGTGGAGCAGCGCATGGTGGAGGTGGCGAGCGAGCCGCCCGCGCTCGATGAGCTGCGCACGCTCCTGAACTCGGTGTTGGGCGGGCGGCCGCTCGCGGAGTTCGCGGACGTGATGGGGGAGATCGCACGCGCGGTGCGCGATGACCAGTTGCCCCTCGTGGAGGCGATCCTGACCCCGCTGGTGGAGGCGCTGCGCCAGGAGGCGGAGGAGCGGATCGTGCTCGCGGGCACGGGAAACCTGATGCGGAGCCCGGAGGACTTTAGGGGTACCATCGGCCCGATCCTCGATGCCCTCGAGGAACAGGTGGTGATGCTGCGGCTCCTGCAGCAGCTCGCCGTGGATGACACGGTGGCCGTCTCGATCGGCGCGGAGAACCACCACGAGGGCCTCGCGGAGGCCTCCCTCGTGACCACCAGCTACGCGGCGGGCAACTCCCCGGTGGGGGCCCTCGCCGTGCTCGGACCCACCCGGATGGACTACCCCTCCACGATGGCCTCGGTACGTGCGGTGGCACGCTACGTCTCCGAGTTCCTCAATGGCCGTTAGAAGAGAAGACCAAGACAGGCGATACGTGAGCGATTACTACGAAGTGCTGGGTGTGGCGCGCACTGCCACCCCCTCCGAGATCAAGAAGGCCTACCTGAAGCTCGCCCGGCAGACCCACCCGGACGTGGCGGGGCCCGGCTCGGAGGAGCGGTTCAAGGAGGTCTCCACCGCGTTCGAGGTCCTCTCGGATCCGGAGCGGCGGCGGATGTACGACCTCGGTGGCGCCGATGCCCTGCGGGGCGGCGGGGCGGGTGCCCCGTTCACCGGCGGCTTCCAGGACATCTTCGAGACGTTCTTCGGGGCGGCAGGGGGCGGGGCGAGCCAACGGGGCCCCGTTCCGCGCGGACGCCGCGGCCAGGACGCGCTCATCCCCATGGAGATCAGCCTGCGGGAGGCCGTGTTCGGGGCGGAGCGCGAGATCACGGTCAACACCGCCGTCGCCTGCCCCACCTGCCACGGCACGTGCTGCCGGCCGGGCACCTCGCCCGTCACCTGCACCGCCTGTAACGGCCGCGGCTCGGTGCAGCGGCTGGCCCGCTCCTTCCTCGGCCAGATCATGACCACATCCCCGTGCCACAACTGCCAGGGCCACGGCACGATCATCACGGACCCGTGCCCGGAGTGCTCCGGGGACGGCCGCGTGCGCACCCGGGCCAGCATCCCCGTCACGGTTCCGGCGGGAGTGGACCACGGGGCGCGCCTCCGGATGCCCGGCAAGGGCGAGGTGGGCCCGGGGGCGGGACCCGCGGGGGACCTCCACGTGGAGTTCCGCGTGAAGGCCGATCCCACCTTCGCCCGCCGGGGGGACGATCTGATCTGCTCCATCACCCTGCCCGCCACGGCCGCCGCACTCGGCACCGTCATCGAGCTCGAGACCCTGGACGGTGTGCGCGAGGTGAACCTCGCCGCCGGTACCCAGCCGGGCCACACCGAGGTCCTCAGCGGTTTGGGCGTCACGCGCCTGAACGGACGCGGGCGCGGTGACCTGAAGGTGTTCGTGGACGTGGAGGTTCCCGCCAAGCTGGATGAGCGCCAGCGGGAGCTGCTCACCGAACTCGCCCGCCTGCGCGGGGAGGAGCGGGTGGCGCCCAAGGCCACGGCCGGGGGCGGCATCTTCTCCCGGTTGCGCGAGCGGATCGGTCTGTAGCATTGGAAGGAGACGCTCCGCGCGGAGCGTAGGAAGAGCCGTATGCCCTCGAATGACACCGTGACGTACCGGGTTCCCCTCCCGGATGACGTCCACCCCGTGACCCTCTTTGGCGCCCGGGACGAGGTGCTGCGCACCATCGAGGCCGGATTCCCCACCGTGGAGGTCCACGCCCGCGGCAACCTCGTCACGCTCACCGGCCCGGTGGGGGATGTGACCACCGCCCAGCGCCTCGTGGAGGAGCTCGCCCAGATCGCCCGCACCGGCACCCCGCTCACCCCGGACGCCGTGCAGAGGGCCATCGGGATGCTCACCACGCTCTCCGCGTCCCCGGCCGATGTGCTCACCGCCAACATCGTCTCCTCCCGGGGCCGCACGATCCGTCCGAAGACGCTCGGGCAGAAGACCTACGTGGACGCGATCGATGCGAACACCATCACGTTCGGGATCGGCCCCGCCGGCACCGGCAAGACCTACCTCGCCATGGCCAAGGCCGTGAACGCGCTGCAGTCCAAGAGCGTGAACCGGATCGTGCTCACCCGCCCGGCCGTGGAGGCGGGGGAGCGGCTCGGGTTCCTGCCCGGCAGCCTCTCGGAGAAGATCGACCCCTACCTGCGCCCCCTCTACGACGCGCTGCACGACATGGTGGATCCGGACTCGATCCCCAAGCTGATCGCGGCCGGCACCATCGAGGTGGCGCCGCTCGCCTACATGCGCGGGCGCACCCTGAATGATGCGTTCATCATCCTGGACGAGGCCCAGAACACCACGCCGGAGCAGATCAAGATGTTCCTCACCCGCCTCGGCTTCAACTCCAAGGTGGTGGTCACGGGTGACGTCACCCAGGTGGACCTCCCCTCCGGGGTGCGTTCCGGTCTCCGGGTGGTCCAGGAGATCCTGGACGGGATCGAGGACGTGGCCTTCTGCCGCCTCAGCTCCGCCGATGTGGTGCGCCACCGCCTCGTGGGCGAGATCATCGATGCGTACGAGCGGTGGGACGAACGCCAGGGAGGGCGGCGATGAGCACCGAGGTCCTCAACGAGTCCGGTCACGAGCTGGATGGGGAGGAGTTCGCCTCCCTCGCCCGCTTCGTCCTGGACCAGCTCCACGTGCACCCTCAGTCCGAGCTCTCCATCACGTTCGTGGAGCCGGACGTCATGGCAGAGCTCCACGTGAGGTGGATGGACCTCGAGGGCCCCACGGACGTGATGAGCTTCCCCATGGATGAGCTCCGCCCCGGGACCGAATCCGCCCCCTCCGAGGGCATGCTCGGGGACATCGTCATCTGCCCCTCGGTGGCCGCCACGCAGGCCCGGGCCGCGGGCCACTCCTCCATCGAGGAGATGCTCCTGCTCACCGTGCACGGGATCCTGCACCTGCTCGGCTTCGACCACGAGGAGCCCGAGGAGGAGAAGGAGATGTTCGATCTCCAACGCTCGCTCCTGCTCCAGTTCCTGGCAGGCCGCTGATGGAGGGACTGATCACCGGAACGCCCATGGTGTTCCTCGGCCTGCTCGGCGTGGTCGGGGTGGTGTTCGGTGCCCTGTTCTCGGCCGCCGAATCCGCGCTCGCCCGCCTCACGCGATCCCACGTCTCGGACCTGCGCCAGGAGGGCCGCCCGCGGGCGGAGGGGTGCTCCCGCCTGCTCGACCGCCGCGCGGAGGTGGTGGCCGGCACCGGGTTCGCCCGCCTCGCCGCCGAACTGACGGCCGCGGTGGCCATCACGCTCCTGATCGCGGACCTCCTGCCGAGCTGGTGGACCGTGCTGCTCGCCTCGGTGGCCGCCTGCACCATCCTGGTCACCCTCGTCACGGGTGCCACCCCGCGCGAGTTCGGCCGCCGCAACCCCGGCGCCCTCGTGCACTCGTTCCAGCCGGTCCTCTCGTTCCTGGGCTACCTCGCCCGCCCGTTCCTGGCAGTCAAGAGCCGCGGAGCGCGCGAGGCCGAGCGCACCCTGGAGGAGCGGGAGCAGGCCGCGGAGGACCTGCGGGACATGGTGGACCTGGTCTCCGAGAACGAGCACATCGAGGAGATCGAGCGCGAGATGCTGCAGTCCGTGTTCGAGCTCGGCCGCACGCTCACCCGCGAGGTGATGGTGCCCCGCACGGACATGATCACCATCTCCGCGGACACCACGCTGGACAAGGCGCTCGCCCTGTTCGTCCGCTCCGGGTTCTCCCGCGTGCCCGCCATCGGGGAGAACGTGGATGACATCCTGGGCGTCATCTACCTCAAGGACGCCCTGCGCGCCTCCCGCCGTCCCACCTCCGCCAACATGACCGTGGCGGACGTGATGCGCTCGGCCCGCCTCGTCCCGGAGATGAAGCTGGTGGACGAGCTCATGCGCGAGATGCAGACCGAGCTCTTCCACATGGCCATCGTGATCGACGAGTACGGGGGCGTGGCCGGGCTCGTCACCATGGAGGACCTGATCGAGGAGCTCGTGGGGGAGGTGCAGGACGAGCACGATGCCCACCTGCTCGCCGTCCAGGTGCTCGAGGACGGGACCTTCCGGATCCCCGCCCGCCTGCCCGTGGACGAGCTCGGAGACCTCTTCGACCTGGACCTCAACGACGACGACGTGGACACCGCCGGCGGGCTGCTCGCCAAGGCGCTCGGCCGGGTGCCGATCGAGGGCGCCGAGGCCGAGGTGCACGGCCTGCACCTCGTGGCGGAGCGCTCCGGGGGCCGCCGCCGCCAGATCGTGACCATGCTCGCCTCGCGCGCGCCCGAGGCCGGCGAGGAGGCCGAGTGACCATCCAGGACTGGCCGGAGGACTTCCGCGCCGGGTTCGTGGCCGTGATCGGGCGGCCCAACGCGGGCAAGTCCACCCTCACCAACGCACTCGTGGGGGAGAAGATCGCGATCATGTCCTCCAAGCCGGAGACCACCCGCCGGGCCATCCGGGGCGTGGTCCACCGCGAGGAGGGCCAGCTCGTGCTCGTGGACACCCCCGGCCTGCACCGCCCCCGCACGCTCCTGGGCTCCCGCCTCAACGAGATGGTGCACGAGTCCCTCGCGGACGTGGACGCGGTCCTCGTCTGCCTCCCGGCGGACGAGGCGATCGGCCCCGGTGACACGTTCGTCACCGAGCTCGGCCTCGCCACCTCCGCGCCCGTGGTGGCGGCCGTGACCAAGTCGGACAGGGTGAACCGCGGCGAGCTCCTCGAGAAGCTCACCGCGGTGAACGAGCTTGCGGACTTTGCCGCGATCGTGCCCGTCTCCGCCAAGCGCGGCGCCCAGGTCGAGGACCTCGTGGACGTGCTCCTCGAGCAGATGCCCCCCTCGCCCCCGCTCTACCCGCGCGATCAGAGGACGGACGAGTCCGAGGAGACGCGCGTGGCCGAGCTCATCCGCGAGGCCGCCCTCGAGGACGTGCGCGACGAGCTCCCCCACTCGATCGCCGTCACCATCACCGAGGTCCAGGAGCGGGAGAACGGGATCCTCGCCATCTACGCCCAGATCGTGGTGGAGCGCGAGAGCCAGAAGGGGATCGTGATCGGCAAGGGCGGGACGCGCCTGAAGAAGGTGGGGACCGCCGCCCGCCGCGAGATCGAGGCCCTCCTGGGCCGCCGCATCTTCCTCGATCTCCACGTGCGCGTGGCGCAGGACTGGCAGAAGGACCCCAAGCAGCTCGGCCGACTGGGCTTTTGATGGTGCGCGCCCTGCGCAGGGCGGTGCCCGCCGCGCTCGCCGGGATCCTGCTCACCGTCCTCATCGCCGTGGCCGGCTCCCTGCTCGGCCCCTCCTGGCAGCCGCGCCCCTACGAACCCGTTCCCCCGGCGACGGCGGACACCTCAGTTCCCTCCTCCCGGCCCCTCCCGTCCGTGGGCACCTACCCGACGACGACGGAGCGCGCCCCCCTCGAACTCGCGCCCGGGGTGGAGGTCACCGTCCGTACCACCGCACCGGTGGGTGCGCCGGGCCCCGTTCCGGCCGTGGTCTTCCTCCACGGCGCGGGGTCCCACACGAGTGAGGGCTTCGCCGAGCAGGCCCGTGACCTCGCCTCCGCGGGGATCGTGGCGGTGGTCCCGGACAAGCGGATGGACACCTACTCCACGGCCCACCGGGACTATGTGGCCTCCGCGGCGGACTACCACCGCTCGATCGAGGTCGCGGCCTCCCTGCCGGGGGTGGACCCGGATCGGATCGGTATCTACGCGGAGTCCGAGGGCGCCTACATCGCCCCCGTCCTGGCCGCGGAGTATGAGGAAGTGGACTTCGTGGTCCTCGTCTCCGCGCCGGTGGTCCCGCCCCGCCAGCAGGCGGCGTACGCCGTCCACACCTACCTCGGGGCCACCGGGGTTCCCCCCGCGCTCTTCCGGCTCATTCCGCGCGCGTTCGGCGGGGAGTTCCCGTTCGGGGTACTCGGCTACGCGGACTTCGATCCCCAGCCCTACCAGCAGCGGCTCACCCAGCCCCTCCTCGTGGTGTACGGGACGGCGGACAACTCGATGCCGCACGCGCAGGGGGCCGCCCAGCTCATCGGGGACGCGGCCGTGGCCGGCAACCAGGAGGTGACCGTGCGGTTCTACGCCGGCGCCAACCACGGGATCCGGCACGGGTCCATCACGGACCCGTTGGTCCCGGGATTCACCGAGGACCTCTCCCGGTGGATCAACGGACTCCCCGGTACGGCTCAGGCCGAGCCCCAGGTGGCCGGGGACCTGCCCAACCAGCACATCTGGGCCGAGGCGCCGCCGCGCCCGATCGCCCTGCTCTCCGGAGACCTGCTGGTGGTCTCGCACGTCCTTCCGCCCCTCACCCTGCTGATCGGCGCCGTGCTGGGGATGGTGGCGATGGTGCGCTCGGCCCGGCTGGGGCGATTGCGGCGGGAGGTGGACGTGTCCGGGAAGGTGAGCTCCGCCGTCGGGGGAAGGAGGCACAACCGGCTCATCCCGGTCTACCTGGCCGCAGCGGCCGTGCTCGCGGCGGCCACCTGGTACGTGTGGATCAACTACGTGCTGGACATCGCCGGGCTCGCCACCACCTACCAGCAGGACCACGCCATCTCGTTCGGGGGATACGAGGCGGAGAACCAGGTGGCGGGGGCGGCCGCGTTCGCGCTCGGCGTGGCCCTGTTCGCCTGGTACCGGCAGGTGAGGCTCGGTGCCCGCTACGGACTCCTGGCCCGGACGGCGGCGGCCGCGGTGGCCGCCGGAACCCTCGGCCTGTTGCTGCTGGCCTCCTACTGGTCGGGTTTCCCGACACTCGGATGGGCGGGATGAGCAGCGTCAGGGCCGTGATAGCCTCGCTTGCATGCGTCCGGTCGGTCTGCTCCTTAGCTGCCGCGGCGGGGCCCTCTAAGGCCGGTCCCTCGCCGCGGGATGTGGCGTGCCGGCCCCCCACAGCGAGTGAGCAATGAGGACGGACCCATGAAGACCATCGGAAGAATCACAGCCCAGCAGCCCTCCGGGATGCCCTTTGGAAAGTACCGGCCCTTCCACGAGACCAACCCGGTCTCACTGCCGGACCGCACCTGGCCGAACGCCCGGATCGAGACGGCTCCGCGGTGGCTGTCCACCGATCTGCGCGATGGCAACCAGGCGCTCATCGAGCCCATGAGCCCCGCCAAGAAGCGGAGGATGTTCGATCTTTTGGTGGAGCTCGGCTACAAGGAGATCGAGGTGGGCTTCCCCTCGGCCTCCCAGGCGGACTTCGAGTTCGTCCGCTCCCTGGTGGAGGGTGACGCGGTTCCCGAGGACGTGACCATCTCGGTCCTCACCCAGTCCCGCCGCGAGCTCATCTCGCGCACCATCGACTCGGTGGTGGGCCTGCCGCGCGCCACCGTCCACCTCTACAACGCCACGGCCCCGGTGTTCCGCGAGGTGGTGTTCAAGGCGGACCGGGACGCCACGCGCGAGCTCGCCGTCTCGGGGGCGCGCGAGGTGCTCGCCTACGCGGAGAAGGTGCTCCCGGAGGAGACCATCTTCGGGTTCGAGTACTCGCCGGAGATCTTCGTGGACACCGAGCTGGACTTCGCCCTCGAGGTCTGCGAGTCCGTGATGGACGTGTGGGAGCCCGCGGCGGACCGGGAGATCATCCTCAACCTGCCGGCCACCGTGGAGCGGGCCACCCCCAACGTGTACGCGGACCAGATCGAGTGGATGAGCCGCAACCTCTCCCGCCGCGAGTTCGTCTGCCTCTCGGTGCACCCCCACAACGATCGGGGCACCGCGGTGGCCTCCGCCGAACTCGCCGTGATGGCCGGGGCGGACCGGGTGGAGGGCTGCCTGTTCGGCCAGGGGGAGCGCACCGGCAACGTGGACCTCGTGACCCTCGCCATGAACCTGTACACCCAGGGCGTGGACCCGCAGGTGCGCCTCACGGACATCGACCACGTGCGCCGCACCGTGGAGCAGTGCACCCAGATGGACGTGCCCGAGCGCTGGCCGTACGGCGGGGACCTGGTGTACACCGCGTTCTCCGGCTCCCACCAGGACGCCATCAAGAAGGGCTTCGACGAGCGGGTGTCCGCGCTCGCCGCCGCTGGCGGGGACGAGGAGGCCGTGACGTGGGCGCTGCCCTACCTCCCGGTGGACCCCCACGATGTGGGGCGCACCTACGAGGCCGTGGTGCGCGTCAACTCCCAGTCCGGCAAGGGCGGGGTGGCCTACCTGCTCTCCTCCACCCGCCACCTGGACCTCCCGCGGCGCCTGCAGATCGAGTTCTCCGGGATCGTCCAGCGCCACACGGACGCCTACGGCGGGGAGATCACCGCGGAGAAGCTGTGGGACATCTTCGCGGACGAGTACCTGCCCGCCACGGCGGAGAACGGCCTCACCCCGTGGGGCCGCTTCACGCTGCGCGGCACCACGGTGACCTCCGCGGACGAGGGCAAGCAGACCATCCTCACCGTGACCCTCAACGATCACGGCGAGGAGACCGTGCTCGCGGCCACCGGAAACGGGCCGATCGATGCGTTCTCCAACGCGCTCGGTGAGATCGGGATCGACGTCCACGTGCTCGACTACTCCGAGCACGCCCTCTCCGAGGGAACGGACGCCTCCGCGGCCGCGTACGTCGAGGCCGAGGTGAATGGCCAGGTGCTGTGGGGTGTGGGGATCGACCCCTCGATCACCACCTCCTCGTTCAAGGCCATCATCTCCGCAGTGAACAGGGCACTGCGCTGACGCTCTGGCCAGCGCCGGCGCCGGATCCCGCGTGGGAGCCCGCGCCGGTCGCCCCTGCCCTCGCCATGACCCCGATGCACTCCTCGGATCCGCGCCTCTCACTGTCCGAGCGGAGCGAGAAGGGTGTGCAGGCGGTGGCGCTGCACTGGATGGGCTCCATCCCGGTCCGCCAGAAGCACCTGAACGTACCGGCGCCCGCCACGGGCGCGGGCAAGAGTCGGACTGTGAAGCTGGCGGTGCCGGGAGGCACGCGGCGTACGGACCGGCTCTTCCGATCCACGCCGCGCGGCAAGGGTGAGGAGAATTGGCTCGGAGTCTCACTCCTGCAACTGCCCCACCACCACATGGCGCTCGCGGAGGTCCAGATCCGCGGCTCCGAGGAGGACACAAGGAGGGAACTGTCCGCCCTGGTGCGGAGGGTCCAGAACGCCGCCGCCGTGGTGCGCCTCCCGTGGTTCCTGGACAAGGGGGCCGCGTGGGTGGCCTGGCTGGCGGTGGTCGTCATGGTGGTGGGCCTCTTCATCCTGGGCTCCTCCCCGGTCCCGTGGGCCCGGTTCACGCCCCTCGTGGGCGCGGGCCTCCTCCTGCTGGTCACGATCGCCGCCCTCGTGATGGCCTTCGTGTACGCCGCGCGCAGGGGGAGACGGACCGTTCCTGAGCAGGCGTTCGCGCTCCTGCAGAACCCGTGGGTGCTCGCCGGTTCGGCTCCGTCCATCGGGATCGCCACGGTCTTCGGCGCGGTGCTCTTCTGGCGCAACGGCCTGGGGACCGGCTTCGCCATCGCCTACTGGGCCGCCATCGCGCTCGGCGCCGTGGTGGTGTTCCTGGGCTCTCCCCACCGTCTGATCCGCCAGGTGATCGCCGCCATCAGGCGGAGCCGGGAGGAGCCGCCGCCCACCACCATTGGCGAGTGGACCGAGGTGGCCGTGTCCGAGGTCCCCCCACACGTGGCGCGGCCGCCGGGGCAGATCCTGACGGCCTACCGCCACTCCGGCCGGGACACGTGGGCCACGGTGGCGGCGGCCGGTGTGGGGGAGGACCCGGCCTGGACGCGCTGGAACCAGCTCGTGACGGAGTGGGACTCCCCGCGGGGCAAGGTGAGCGCACGCGTCTACCAGACGTGGGACCGCGGGGTGGAGACCATCGTGGAGGTTGCCGCGAGCGAGCGTGCGATCGTGATCGAGACCCCGCGGGAACCAGAGGGCGCGAAGGCGCTTGCCCGCGACCTGACCGCGAAACTCGAGACGCCGCAGGAGAAGGAGCGCACCCGCAGCCGCCTCACCGGATTCCTGCGCTACTCCCACGCGCCCGTGACCGCGTTGTGGATCGCCGCCGTCCTCGTGTGGCTGGCCGTCCTCACCGATCTCGGTACCGCACTCATCTCCCAGGGCTCCCTGCGGTTCGTGGCGATCATGCTGGCTGCCACGCCCCTCTACCTGGTGGCCATGTCCCTCCTCGCGATCCTCCGCCCCGAGTGGTTCCGATTCTCCGACCACGCGCTGCGGCACCGCGCCTACATGGTGCTCTGGTCCGCCGTGGGCGCCGCCGTAGTCTCCATCATCCCCGCCATGGTCTGGGTGGAGCGCTACTGGAGCGGGGGCGCACAGGCGCTGCTCTGGTGGGGCCTCCTCCTCGGACTCCTCGTGGTGCTCCCATTTCTGAACCGGCGCATCCGGGCCGGGAAAACGAAAACCGCCCGCCGCCGGGGCAGAATGGAGCGGTGAAGCTCTACCGGGATGAGGCGATCGTGCTGCGCACCCACAAGCTGGGTGAGGCCGATCGGATCATCACGCTCCTCACCCGCGGCAACGGCCAGGTGCGCGCCGTGGCCAAGGGGGTCCGCCGCACCTCCTCGAAGATCGGGGCGCGCCTCGAGCCCTTCGGGATGGTGGACGTGCAGTTGCACCGGGGCCGCTCCCTCCAGATCGTCACCCAGGTGGAGACGCTCGCCGCCTACGGCCGGCTCCTGGCCCCGGACTACACCCTCTACACCTGCGCCACCGTCATGGTGGAGACCGCCGAACGCCTCACCGCCGATGCGGAGGAGCCGAGCCCCCAGCAGTACCTCCTCCTTGTGGGCGCCCTCCACTCCCTCGCCGTACGCCGCCATCCCGCCCAACTGGTGCTCGACTCCTACCTGCTGCGCGCCCTCGCCGTTGCCGGCTGGGCGCCCTCCTTCTTCGACTGCGCCGTGTGCGGCACCCCCGGCCCCCACCGCGCCTTCCACGTGGACTCCGGCGGGGCCGTGTGCGAGGACTGCCGCCCGGCCGGCTCCACCGCGCCCGCGCCCGCCACCTTCGAGTTGCTCGGCTCGCTCCTGTCGGGGGACTGGGGGAGCGCCGAGGCCTCCCCGCAGACCGTCCGCTCGGAGGCCTCCGGCCTCGTGACCGCCTACCTGCAGTGGCACCTGGAGCGGCAGGTCCGCTCCCTCCGCCTGGTGGAGCGCGCATGAGGCCCCCCGACGGCGGAGCTCACCTCCCGCCCCCGCCCCACCCCTCCGGCGCACTCGCCCCCCGTATCCCGCGCGAGTTCGTGCCCCAGCACGTGGCCGTGGTGATGGACGGCAACGGCCGCTGGGCGAACGCCCGCGGCCTGCCCCGGATCGAGGGCCACAAGGCCGGGGAGGCCGCGCTCCTCGATGTGGTGGCCGGCGCCATCGAGGTGGGGGTGAGGCACGTCTCCGCCTACGCGTTCTCCACCGAGAACTGGAAGCGCTCCCCTGAGGAGGTGCGCTTCCTCATGGGGTTCAACCGGGACGTGCTGCGCCGCCAACGGGACACCATGAACT
>JAUNRP010000027.1 GCA_030544165.1 bacterium | reverse complement strand
GACGCGCGCGTCGATACCGGTGAAGAGCCGGGCGAAGTCGCCAGCGAGGCGCTCCACCCCCTCACGTGCGGAGGCGGATTCGCGCAGCAGCGCGAGACCGCGAGTGGCTTCGGGTGTCTCGCGCAACCACTGGGCGGCGAACAATCCGTCTCGAACCTGCCACAGGGTTCCCGCCTCCACGGGATGGGCCAGGAGGGTGGAGAGCAGGGCTGCGCGTGCGCAGAGGCCAGATGCCGCGTTGGGCGTCGTTGTGGTCATGCTCACCTCTTCCCTCCGACCTAGTAATCATCAGCCCAGCAACATCGAAGGGTGTGGGTCCAATGGCCCAGCGGGGCGCTGCAGGTGAAGAGGCGGGAGGGCCGAAGGCGCCGGGGCTGGGAGGTGGCGAGATTGCCGGGGAGAGCGCGGGAGCCCAAGGCGCCAGCAAGGGCGCCAAGGACCCGGCCTCAGAACTCAGGCCTCGGCCGAACCGAACCAGGCGTGCCAGCCCTGGGCCATCACCACGTGGGCGATCATGCCGTGGCCCACCTGGCTGGGGTGCACCCCATCGCCAGCACCCAGATCGGCGGCCCACCGCTCATCGGCCTTGAGAGAGGTATACAGCGCGGCATACGGGATCCCGCGGCGCTCACACACGTCGTAGCAGGCGCCATCGAGGGCAGCCACGGCGGAGTCGTCGCCGCGCAGCGTGGGGGCTGGCCCCACGAAGAACACGGAGAGGCGCTGGGTGATCGCGTCGTCGAGGATGTTGGCGAGGTTCAGCCGGGTGCGCGCGAGCGAGATCCCGGCCGCGGCGTCCCAGGCCCCGGGGGCGATCAGCAACCGGCGCTCCTCAGAGACACCCCAGCGCAACGAGGACTCGGCGGACCAGCGGGAGGCGAGCTGCGTCGTCGTCTCCTCGGGTACTGGAAGAACAGCCACAAAGTCCGGCTCCGGGGTGGCAGACCGCGCGAGGACGCGGCCCAGCCACCCCGAACGGCGCGAATCGCCGTAGCCTCCGGCGATTCCATCGCCGAGGACCACGAGGGTTCGGGTCACTCGAACGCCCTGGTCATGAGGGTCTCGTTCTCCGCCTGGTGGCGCTTGGACGAACCCGCGGAGGGGGAGGCGGCCGCCGGGCGGGAGACCACGCGCAGGCCGCGGCCGAGCAGCGGGGGCAGGTTGAGCGCGAGGAAGGGCCACGGGCCCTGGTTCTCCGGCTCGTCCTGCACCCAGACGAGCTCGGCCTCGCCGAAGCCCTCGAGCGCGGCCTTCAGAGCGCCCTCATCGAGCGGGTAGAGCTGCTCGAGGCGAACGATCGCCACGTCATCGGCGCCCGTCTTCTCACGGCGGGCCGCCAGATCGTAGTAGACCCGCCCGGAACACAGGAGCACCCGGCGCACCTCGCGCGGGCCCTTCACGTCCTCCAGAACCGGCCGGAACGCCCCCGTGGTGAAGTCCTCGATCGAGGAGGTGGCGGCCCGCAGGCGCAGCAACTGCTTGGGGGAGAAGACCACGAGCGGCTTGCGCGGGCGGCGGAACGCCTGCTGGCGCAGCAGGTGGAAGTGGTTGGCCGGCGTGGACGGCTGGGCCACGATCATGTTCTCCTCGGCGCACAGCGTCATGAACCGCTCGATGCGGGCGGAGGAGTGGTCCGGGCCCTGGCCCTCGTAGCCGTGCGGCAGCAGCATGACCAGCGAGGAGCGCTGGCCCCACTTCTGCTCGGCGGAGGAGATGAACTCATCGATCACCGTCTGGGCGCCGTTGACGAAGTCGCCGAACTGCGCCTCCCACAGCACGAGCGAGTCCGGGCGCTCCAGGGAGTAGCCGTACTCGAAGGCGAGGGCCACGTACTCGGAGAGCGGGGAATCGTAGATGTGGAACTTGGCCTGATCGTCCGTGAGGTAGCGCAGGGGGGTCCACTCGGCGCCATTCGTCACATCGTGGAACGTGGCGTGGCGCTGGACGAACGTGCCGCGGCGGGAGTCCTGGCCGGCCATGCGGACCGGCACCCCCTCCATGAGCAGCGTGCCGAACGCCAGGACCTCGCCGAAGCCCCAGTCGATCCCGCCCTCGCGGGACATCTTGGCGCGCCGCTCGCAGAGCTGCTCCAGCTTGGGGTGGACGGTGAAGCCCTCCGGCGGGCGCGAGTACGCCTCGCCCACGCGAGCGAGCTCGCCGGCATCCACGGCGGACTGCCAGCCGAGGAGCACGCCGGCGTCCTCCTGCTGGGAGGCCGGGACCTCGAGGCCCGCGATGGTCTCGGTGTCCGCGCTGACCTCCTGCGGGGGCAGGGTGCGCTCCTCGTCCGCGAACGCCCGCTCGAGCTGGCCGCGGAAGGACTCGATGGCCTCCTCCGCCTGCTCCGCCGTGATGTCCCCGCGGCCAACGAGGGCCTCGGAGTAGAGCTGGCGGGTGGTGCGCTTGGCATCGATCAGGCCGTACATGACCGGCTGGGTCATCGAGGGGTCATCGCCCTCGTTGTGACCGCGCCTGCGGTAGCAGACCATATCGATCACCACGTCCTTGTTGAACTCCTGGCGGTACTCGAAGGCCATCTTGGCCACGCGTGCCACCGCCTCCGGGTCATCGCCGTTGACGTGGAAGATCGGGATCTGCAGGCCCTTGACGATGTCCGTGGCGTACTGCGAGGACCGGGAGGAGGCCGGGCCGGTGGTGAAGCCGATCTGGTTGTTGATCACCACGTGCACGGTTCCACCCACGCGGTAGCCGCGCAGTTGGGACATGTTGAGGGTCTCCTGGACCACGCCCTGGCCCGCGAACGCCGCATCTCCGTGGATGAGGATCGGGAGCACCGTGTAGCCGCGGTCCCCCAGATCGATGCGGTCCTGCTTGGCGCGCACGATCCCCTCGAGCACGCCGTTGACGGCCTCGAGGTGGGAGGGGTTGGCCGCGAGGTAGACCTCGGTGGTGTCCCCGGTGGGGGAGGTGTAGGTGCCCTCCGTGCCGAGGTGGTACTTCACGTCACCCGAGCCCTCGGTGGAGCGCGGATCGTTGCCCTCGAACTCGTTGAACACCTGGGAGTAGGACTTCCCCGCGATGTTGGTGAGCACGTTGAGGCGGCCGCGGTGTGCCATGCCGATGGCCACGCCGTCGAGACCATCGGAGCTGGCGCCCTGGAGGATCACGTCCAGCAGCGGGATCAGCGATTCGCCGCCCTCGAGGGAGAACCGCTTCTGGCCCACGAACTTGGTCTGCAGGAAGGTCTCGAACGCCTCCGCCTCGCCGAGCTTGTGGAGCACCTGGAGCTGGGCTTCCCCGCTCATCTTCACGAACGGGCGCTCGAGCCTCTCCTGCATCCAGCGGCGCTGCGCCGGATCCTGCAGGTGCATGTACTCGATGCCGGTGGTGCGGCAGTAGGCGTCACGCAGCCGCGTGAGGATGTCCCGCAGCGTGAGCATGTCCGCCCCGCCGAATCCGGTGGTGGGGAAGCGGCGGTCCAGGTCCCAGATGGTGAGGCCGTGGTTGGTGAAGTCCAGGTCCGCGAACCGGTGCTGCCGGTAGGCGAGCGGGTCCACGTCCGCCTGCAGGTGGCCGCGGGAGCGGAACGCGTGGATCATCTCCGCGATCCGGCCCGGCTTGCCCAGCTCGCGGGAGGAGTCGAAGTCCACGTCCCGCTGCCACCGCGCCGGCGCCACGGGCACGCGCAGCGAGGCGAACACGCGCTCGTAGAAGCCGTCCTCACCGATCAGCTTCTGGTGCATGACCCGCAGGAACTCGCCCGAGGCGGCGCCCTGGATGATGCGGTGGTCATAGGTGGAGGTGATGGTCAGGATCTTGGAGATGCCGTTGCTGGCGAGCGTCTCCTCGCTGGCCCCCTGGTACTCCGCCGGGTAGTCCAGCGCGCCCACACCGATGATGGTGCCCTGCCCGCGCATCACGCGCGGGATCGAGTGGACCGTGCCGATCCCGCCCGGGTTCGTGAGCGTGATGGTGGTGCCCATGAAATCGTCCACGCCGAGCTTGTTCACCCGCGCCCGCTTCACGATGTCCTCGTACGCACTCCAGTACTCCCCGAAGTCCATCGTGTCCGCCTGCTTGATGGACGGCACCACCAGGGTGCGGCTGCCATCCGGCTTCGGCAGGTCGATCGCGATCCCCAGGTTCACGTGCGCCGGGCGGATCAGCGCCGGCTTCTCGTCATCGGTGAATCCGTACGCCAGGTTCATGTCCGGCACCTGGCCGAGCGCCTCGATGATCGCGTACCCGATCAGGTGCGTGAAGGAGATCTTGCCGCCGCGCGTGCGCGAGAGGTGCGCGTTGATCAGCAGCCGGTTCTCGATCAGCACCTTGGCGGGCACGGCGCGCACCGAGGTGGCCACCGGGATCGAGAGCGAATCGTCCATGTTCTTGGCCGTCCGCTGCCCCACGCCGCGCAGGCGCTCCACCTCGTCCTCGCCCGCGGAGTCATCGTCCTCCGCCTTGCCGAGCGCCTGGGCGTAGGGCGTGGTGGCCGGCTGGGCCACCGGCTGGGGGAGCGCGCCCCCCTGGAACTGCGGCGGCTCGTTCACCTGCGAGCGCGGGTCAACGTGGGAGGGTTCGCGCGTGGTGGGCAGCGGCCCCGCCTCCCGTTCCGCCCGGGGTGTGGGTGCCGCGTCCGACGACGGCGCCACCGGCGTCTCCTCATCCCTCCCCGTGCTCTTGGGCTTTTGGTCCGACGGCGGAGCCTCCTTGGACTCGCTCGTCTCCGTGCTCGTGGGTGCTCCGTCCGACGGCGGCGCCTCCTTCTCCCCGTCCCTCACCGGGCGCTTGGGTGGGGCAGGCGGCGCGGGCGGTCCCGAGCGCGGCCCGGTGGGCGCCTTCGGTGCCTCGGACTCGGAGGCTTCCTTTTGTTCTGGAGCGCCCGGCGCCTCGGCCGGGTCGGCTGCGGGAGCGGCCTCATCATCCACGTCGTAGGTGGCGAAGAACTCCCTCCACTTCTCGTCCACGCTCGAGGGATCAGCGATGTACTTCTCGTACATCTCCTCGATCAGCCACTCGTTGGCGCCAAAATCGGTCTCGTCACGGTGCGCAGCGTCGGACACGTGCTCAACTCCATCGGGAATAGAGGAAAGGGATGCCCCCCAGCCTAGGCCCTCAGGTCCCCCGTGGTCCTCTTCGAAGCCCCGACTGGCCGTGAGATTCCACGAACCGATACCGCCGTGGCCGCCATCCAAAAACGTAAGTCAAGTGATGACGTGGAGACTGCCTGCAGTGGGTCAACCGTGGCCTTGGCTCCCGCCGCTGCCACGCCGTCCCCGGGTCTCACCGGGACCGGCGAGCGGGAGGGTCACCCTGAAGCGCGCCCCCACCTCCGAGTCCACCACGGCGATCTCGCCGCCGTGCAGGGAGACGGCCCACCTCGCGATGGCGAGACCGATCCCCGAGCCCCCGCCCACGGCAGCGCCACTGTCCGAGCGCTGGAAGCGGCCGAAGATCCTCTCCCGGTCCTCCTCGGGCACCCCGGGACCCGTGTCCGTGACATCGATCCGGAGATTCTGGCGCACCTTCAGCGCATCTACGGTGACCACGGAATCGGGTGGGGCGTGCCGGGTGGCGTTGTCCAGCAGGTTGACCAGCACCTGCGCCAGGCGCACGGGATCGCCCGTGATCACCTGATCCGCAGGTTCGATCCGTGAGGCGAAGTGCACGGTGGCCCCGCGGCGCTGCGCGGCGAGCCGGGCCACCTCCATCGCGTCGTCCAGCAGATCGGCCACCAGCATCGGCTCGGTCTCGAGTCCCGCCGTCCCCGATTCGAGCCGCGAGAGGTCGAGCAGGTAGGTGAGCATGTCGGTCAGCCTCTCGGACTGGACCACGGCGGCCTCGAGGTTCTCGGGCGTGGCCGGCTCCACGCCGTCGGCGAGGTTCTCGAGGCGGGAGCGGAGGGCGGCCACGGGCGTACGGAGCTCGTGCGAGACGTTCGCAACGAGTTCCCGGTGGAGGCGGTCCACCTCCGCGAGGTCCTGAGCCATGCGGTTGAACGCCTGCGCGAGCTGGCCCACCTCGTCCTGGGTGAGGTAGCTGACGCGCACCGAGTAATCGCCCCGCGCCATGTCCCGGGCTGCGCGCGTGGCCTGCCGCAGGGGTTCGAGCGTGGTGTGCATGATGGCCCACGCCACCAGCACGGAGGCGGTGATGGCGAAGGGGAGGGTGTAGGCGGGGGAGACGCCCTGCCGGGTCCCGAGCCACACCACGAGCGCGGTGAAGGTGGCGGAGGCGCCAACCAGGGTCACCACCCGCCACGCGATCGAGACGAAGCGGGGCACTTCCTCAGCCGGCGGGGGTCTCGAACGCGTACCCCACACCGTGGACGGTGCGCACCACGTCCGAGCCGAGCTTGCGGCGCAGCGCCTTGATGTGGGAATCCACGGTCCGCGTCCCGGAGGCGTCCACCCAGTCCCACACCTGCTCGAGGAGGGCCTCGCGTGAGAGGACCTTGCCCTCGTTCTGGGCGAGGCACACGAGGAGGTCGAACTCGGTGGGCGTGAGGTGGACCTCGTCGCCCGCGCGCCGCACCCGCCGACCCTCGCGATCGATCTCGATATCTCCGTGGGAGAGCACGCCCTCCGGCGCCCCGCCCCCGATCCGCTCGGCGCGCTCCACCCGGCGCAGCAGGGCCTTGAGGCGGGCCACCAGCTCCCGCATGGAGAACGGCTTGGTCATGTAGTCATCCGCGCCCACGCCGAGGCCCACCAGGATGTCCGTCTCGTCATCGCGGGCCGTGAGCATGAGCACGGGCATCTCGCGCTCGGCCTGGATGCGGCGGCACACCTCGAGCCCATCGATCCCGGGGAGCATCACATCGAGGATCACGGCGTCCGGCGCGAAGTCCCGCGCCTCGCTGACGGCCTCGAGTCCGTCATGCACCTGGCGCGCCTCCCAGCCCTCGGACTCGAGCCGGCGTGCGATCTGTTCGGAGATGTCGCGCTCATCCTCCACAACGAGGATCCGGAAGGTGCTGGGGGTCATGTGATGATTCTGGCACGATCCTGTGAAGGCGTCCTGTTGCGGCGGTGACCTCGGTGTTCACGCCCCACGCCCACCGCCGCCAGCCCGTGATAGCCGTGATCACCCTGTGGGCAGTTGGACTCGGCCGTTGCAGATTCGTTATCGTCTCGGGATGGATCGGTGATGATCCGCCTCTATCCCTCCGGAGGACCCATGCAGCCCTGCGCCAACTCTGGCCTGCCGCTCACGCGGCGGCAGATGCGGGAGATGGAGCGCGCGGCAGAGCAAGCCCCAGCAAGCAGGGCCACACCAAGCACGGTCACGGCACCCAGGGTCACGGTGCGGCCCAGGCCCGCCGGGATCTCCCGCGCCGCGCTCCTCGGCTCCCTCGGGGCGGCCACGATCGCGGCCCCCATGACCGGGTTCGCCCCCGTGAGCACTCCGGCGGATGCCGCCACCCTCGCGTTCGAGACACCCGTCACCACGCTCGCAGCGGGGGCTGCCGCCACACACCTCCTCCAGGGCACCACCCCCACGGCCACCGCCCTCCACGAGGATCCGCTCGCGCGGCTCCTCGCCTCCGATCAGGCCTCACGCGCCCAGGCGCAGACGGTGATCAACGGGTGTGGCCCCACGGTGAGCATCGGCGCGAACGGCCTGCTCGAGGCCTACACCCAGCGGATCGATGCCATCTACCGTCCGATGGCCGAGGGCACCTACACCGATACCTCGGGGTTCGGGCAGCGGTGGGGCATCCTCCACGCGGGCACGGAC
Organism: bacterium; assembly: GCA_030544165.1. GTDB lineage: Bacteria > Actinomycetota > Actinomycetes > Actinomycetales > Actinomycetaceae > JAAZBW01. The sequence continues at coordinate 6,060 of JAUNRP010000027.1, read as the reverse complement.
ATGGCAGCCCCGATCGGGACCCCCATGTATGCGGTTGCAGGTGGCACGGTGGTCCACGCGGGTGAGGGGATCGAGGGGCGCTCGGGGAGCCTCGTGATCATCCACTCCCTCATCGACGGCGTGGACACCTGGTTCTGGTACGGCCACATGCACTCCAGCACCGTCTACGTGTCCGAGGGCGAGAACGTGACCGCCGGTCAGATGATCGCCGGCGTGGGCAGCGAGGGCCGTTCCACCGGGCCCCACCTCCACTTCGAGATCCACAGCGGGCAGTGGGAGAACGCCGTGGAGCCGCTCTCGTGGCTCGCTGGCCAGTCCGCGATCTTCCCGGGCCAGTGCTGAACTCGCACCCCTTCCTCGCGGGGGAGGGGCCCATCCTGATGGCCCACCGTGGCGGCGGCGCTGAGGTCCCCGAGAACTCCCTGGCCGCTCTCCAGCACACCTCTGACCTGGGCCTGCGCTACCTCGAGACCGATGCGCACGCCACCACGGACGGCGTGGTGGTCCTTCTCCACGATCAGTTGCTCGATCGCACCACCACCTCCACCGGCCTCCTGACGGATCGCTCGTGGGAGGAGCTCGCCGATGTTCGCGACGCCTCCGGAGGCGCGCTCGTCCGCCTGGACGAGGCACTGGAACTGTTCCCCCACCTCAGGTTCAACGTTGATGCCAAGTCCGATTCCGTCGTCGGGCCACTGGCGGAACTCGCGGCCCGCCACCCCGAGCGGGTGCTGGTGGCCTCGTTCTCCGATTCGCGGCTGCGCCACCTGCGCGCCCTGACCCCGGAGTCGGCCACCTCGCTCGGGCAGGGTGAGGTGGCCCGGCTGGTGGCCCTGTCCCAGCTCCCCCTCGCGGCCGCGCTCCCTCTCGCGCGGAACGTCCCCGCCTACCGGCACGCCGTGGCGGTCCAGGTGCCCCCGCAGCACCGCCGCATCCCCGTGGTCACGCGCCGTTTCGTGAGGCTCGCCCACGCCCTCGGCCTCGCCGTCCACGTCTGGGATGCCGACGACGCGCCCACCTGGCAACGTGTCCTGGCCGCCGGGGCGGATGGGATCATCACGGACTACCCCACGGCGGCGCGGGACTGGTTGACGGCCCGCGGCGCCTGGCACTGACCAGCGAGGGAAGAGTCCGAGGTCCTTGAACGAGCGTCCACATCCGGGCCCGGAGTCCTACATCGCTTGAGCCCTCTTCGGCGAGAATGGAGCCGGGAGGATGGAGATGCGGAATCGAGGGCGGGTTCGACCATTTGCCGAGGTCATGGAGGCGGCGATCGAGCTGCCTCCCGCGCGGCGCCGGGTCCTTGAGGCGGTGGAGGGCATGGGGGAACCCGCCACCGTTGCCGAGGTTGCGAACAGCCTTGGCGTCCACGTGAGCACGGTGCGCACGCACCTGGGTGCCCTCGTGTCCGCCGGGCTCGTGCGGACGGCAGAGCGGCGGCAGGGCGAACGCGGCCGGCCCGCACGGGTGTATGCACCCCGGGCGGCAGATCCGGGCCGCGTCCACCAGTCCCTGATCTCCCTGGTGAACACAGGGCTCGAGAGGGTGGGGGCGGCGGAGTCCTACGAGATCGGACGTGCCTGGGGTGCGGAGGAGCGCCGGAGGGAGCTGGGCGGAGCCGCGGATGCCACCGGGCAGCAGGTGGTCACGATCCTCGCGCGGCTCGGATTCGATCCCGTGTGGGAGTCCGAGTCCGCCGTGCACATCCGCTCCTGCCCGCTCGGGCACCGGTCACCCGAGGAGGACCAGAACCTGTGGGAGCTCCACCGCGGGCTGTTCGCAGGGCTGTTGGGACGCAGTCAGGACACGTTCCGGTTCCGGCCGGACGATCCGCGCGGCGGCTGCACCGTGGACTTCGGGCCCTGGGAGTAGGCACAACTTCGACCCCGGAGCCCAACGTCGGGTTTGAACCGACGACCTCCCCTTACCACGGGGTTGCCCTACCACAGAGCTGCCAGGCAGATGTCTGTTGCCGTCAGGCACGGCAGGTTAACCCCGGTCGACGACCCTGATGACGCCGTCCATACCCCGGCCGGGGTGGTAGGACCACGAGACCTCCAGGGAATCCCATTCGGCGGTCTGGCGCCCGTCGAGCGATGTCGTCTGGTCCATGTGACTGATCGTTCCCTGCGGGGTACCCAGTGCACCGAGGACGCAGGCGATCTCCACGATGTCGGCGCCCGTGCGGTCGTCTTCGCCGCGCATATCGAATGTCAGCGACCTCCCCGAGTCCCCCAACGTGAACCCGACCGCATCCGTCAGTCCGCACGAGTCCAATGCGTCGGGGAGGATCGCCTGCGCAGCAGCTACGTCCGCAGCAGCAGCGGCCTCGGCAGATGCAGAGGCGGACGCCTCGGCGACGGCTACGGCCTCATCCCTCGCGGACTGCTGCATCGTGAACACCGCCAGCCCACCCGCGATCCCGAGCGCGAACCCGCCGATCCCCGTCAGCGTAGGCAGGAGCCACCGGTTGGGCGGAGTCGGAGGTGTAGAGGCCTGCCACTGCTGAGGCGCGCCTGCCTCGTTTCCGTACGGTGACGACATGTTTTTCTCCTTGTATCCACCACCAGATGTCGCGATGGTGATCGTAATGTCATTTAACTACCATCTGGTCCGCCGTAGCGTGGGGAATTGGGCGTACTAACCGCCCTGTGCTCTGAAACGTCGTCCGCAATATCGGCGAACAGGAACCACGAAATCTCACGGTGCTGGGAAAATCTAAGCACCATGACGGAAAATCTCCGGGAAACGGCAAATTCTCAAATCGCATGAGAATTCTCAGACGCCGGGCATGCAAAGCGCCCCGAACTGGACTCGAACCAGCGACCTTCTGCTCCGGAGGCAGACGCTCTATCCACTGAGCTATCGGGGCAACGCCGAGCCATCTTATCAGCGTGACGGCACCCCACCCGCCGCCCGGGGAGCGCCGGGGACGTGAGGCGGGGCACGTCGTCGGGGGATTGAGAGGGAGACATGCGGAACTAGACTCGCCTACGTGACTCCAGAACAGCTCTCTGCCGCCATCCGCGAGGCGCTCGAATCGGCGATCGCCGCGGGCGAACTCGCGCTCAGCCCCGCCGACCTGCCCCAGGTGAAGGTGGAGCGGCCGCGCCAACGCGAGCACGGTGACTGGGCCACCAACGTGGCGATGCAGCTCGGCAAGAAGGCCGGGACCGCGCCGCGGGCGCTCGCGGAACTCCTGGCCACGCGCCTCGGCGAGGTGCCGGGGATCAGCGCCGTGGAGATCGCGGGACCGGGATTCCTCAACATCCGCCTCGACTCGGCGGCCGCGGGCGCGCTGGTCCAGGACATCGTGGAGGCGGGCGAGTCCTACGGGCGCACCTCGGCGCTGGACGGCCAGCACATCAACCTGGAGTTCGTCTCCGCGAACCCCACCGGCCCCATCCACATCGGCGGGGTGCGCTGGGCCGCCGTGGGCGATTCGCTGGCCCGCGTGCTGGAGGCGAGCGGCGCGGTGGTGACGCGCGAGTACTACTTCAACGATCACGGCGTCCAGATCGATGCCTTCACGCGCTCCCTGATCGCCCGCGCGCGCGGCGAGGAGCCGCCGGAGGACGGGTATGCGGGGGAGTACATCCAGGAGATCGCCGATCGGGTGATGGCGGCGCGCGCCGAGGGCGGCGCGTCGGACCCGCGCAAGCTCCCCTCGGAGGAGGAGGCGGAGGTGTTCCGCGGTCTCGGCGTGGGCTTCATGTTCGAGGAGATCAAGTCCAAGCTCGCCGAGTTCGGTGTGGAGTTCGATGTGTACTTCCACGAGGACACCCTTCACGAGAACGGCGCGGTGGACCGCGCGCTCGCCACGCTCCGGGAGCGCGGCCAGGTGTTCGAGCAGGATGGCGCCACGTGGATCCGCACCACCGAGTTCGGTGATGACAAGGACCGCGTGGTCATCAAGTCGGACGGGAACGCCGCCTACTTCGCGGGTGACCTCGCGTACTTCCTGGACAAGCGCGAGCGCGGCGCGGACCACGTGATCATCATGCTCGGCGCGGACCACCACGGGTACGTGGGGCGCATGTACGCGATGGCGCGCGCGTTCGGGGACACCGCGGGGCCGGGGCAGAACCTCGAGATCCTGATCGGCCAGTTGGTGAACCTCATCAAGGACGGCGAGCCGGTGAAGATGTCCAAGCGCTCCGGGACGGTGTTGACCTTGGATGATCTCGTGGACGCGGTGGGCGTGGACGCGGCGCGCTACTCGCTGGCCCGGGCCTCGGTGGACACCACCCTCGCCATCGACATCGACCTGCTCACCTCCCGCACCAACGAGAACCCGGTGTTCTACGTGCAGTACGCCCACGCCCGCACCCAGGCGGTGGCGCGCAACGCGGAGGAGCACGGGGTGCGCCGAGATGACGCGTTCGTGCCCGCGCTGCTCGACGACGCCTCCGAGACCGAGCTGCTCGGCAAGCTCGCGGAGTTCCCGGGCCTGGTCACCATGGCCGCGCAGATGCGCGAGCCGCACCGCGTGGCCCGCTACCTCGAGGAGCTCGCCGGCGCGTACCACACCTGGTACGACCGCTGCCGGGTCACCCCCCGCGCGGACGAGCCGGTGGACGATGCCCACCGCACCCGCCTCTGGGTGAACGACGCCGTGGCCCAGGTGATCCGCAACGGCCTCGGCATGCTCGGGGTCAGCGCCCCGGAGCGGATGTAGGGGGCCGGGATGGCGAATCCGTGGCCCGGTTCCTGGGTGCCCGCCTCCGGGGATCAGCCCGCCCGCATCGGCGGGCGAGCCGTGACGGAACTGGCGGGGGAGTACGGGACGCCCGTGTTCGTCGTCGACAGGCAAGAACTGACCGCGCGGATGGACGCGTGGGTGCAGGGGGCCGCGGCAGCGTTCGCTCCCGAGCGCGGGCTGGCGGGCGCGGACGTGTACTACGCGTCCAAGGCGTTCACCTGCACGGCCATGATCCGCCTGGCCCGTGCGCGGGGGATGCGCGCGGACGTGGCCTCCGGGGGTGAGCTCGCGGTGGCGCTCGCGGCCGGGATGCCCGGCGAGCACATCGGGCTGCACGGGAACAACAAGTCCGCCGCCGAGCTGCAGGCCGCGCTCGAGGCCGGGGTGGGCCGGATCGTGGTGGACTCGCTCTCCGAGATCTCCTTCCTGCAGGGGATTGCCGACGACGGCGGGTACGGCGCGGTGCCGGTGTTCCTGCGCGTCACAACCGGGGTGCACGCGGGGGCGAACGAGTACGTCTCCACGGCGCACGAGGACCAGAAGTTCGGGCTCTCCTACTCCTCCGGGGCCGCGATGGAGGCGGCGCGGGCCGTGGTGGAGGCTGCGAACCTGGAGCTCGCGGGGCTGCACATGCACATCGGCTCGCAGATCTTCGGGCCGGATGGGCACGACGCCTCCGCCCGGGCGCTGCTGCGGCTGCGTGCCGAGATTGCCGCGGAGGTGGGGGTGCTGGTGCCCGAGGTGGACCTCGGCGGCGGCTACGGCGTCACCTACGTGGACGAGGAGCCGGCGCCGGTTGCCGAGATGGCCGAGGCGCTTGCCGTGGCGGTGCGCGAGGAGTGCGAGGCGCTCGGGACCGCGGTGCCGCGGATCTCGTTCGAGCCCGGGCGCTCCGTGATCGGGCCCGCGGTGGTGACGCTCTACTCGGTGGGGACCACCAAGTCCGTCACCGTGGACGACGGCGAGCGCTGGTACGTGGCCTTCGACGGCGGGATGCAGGACAACGTGCTGCGCCCCATGCTCTACGGCAGCGAGTACGTGGCCCAGGTGGCCTCGCGCGAGCCCGGGGGAGAGGGTCGGCGCTCGCGGCTGGTGGGGAAGCACTGCGAGTCCGGGGACATCATGATCCGGGACCTGGAGCTTCCGGGCGGCCTGGAGCGCGGTGATCTGTTGGCGATCCCCACCACGGGCGCCTACGCCCGCTCGATGGCGAGCAACTACAACATGCTCACCCGCCCGGCTGTGGTGGCGGTGGCGGAGGGCGCCGAGCCCGATGTGTGGTTGCGGGCGGAGACCACCGAGGACCTGCTGCTGCTGGACCCCGGAGCCTGAGGGCGCCTGGCGAGGTTCGGAGGGGC
>JAUNRP010000026.1 GCA_030544165.1 bacterium | reverse complement strand
TCCACGCAGGAGTCGCAGGTGCCGCAGGGGGTGTCCGTGGGCCCTTCGGCACAGTTGAGACACCGCGCGAAGATCCGGGCCGAGGTGGTCTTCCCGCAGCCGCGCGGGCCGGAGAACAGGTAGGCGTGGGTCACCCGACCGCTCGCGAGAGCAGCCTTGAGGGGATCGGTCACGTGGTCCTGCCCGATCACCTCATCGAAGGTCTCGGGCCGGTAGCGGCGGTACAGGGCTGTGGTCACTCCCCCATGGTAGGCGTCGCCACCCACAAAGACCCGCGCTCTCCCCAGACTGGGCACGGCCCGCCCGCGCAGCACTCGAACCCGCGGCGGACCCAGTGCGGACGCCGAGCGTGTCAGTCCTGCAGGCCGGTTCCCACCCGCTCGTAGACCGAGCGGAACATGGCCGCCACAGCCCGCTCGTAGACGGGCCGCTGCTTCTCCGAGACCGGCGCCACCGGCACGTCCGAGCCCGGCTCCACCACGCGGCCGTCCACCACCACGGCCCGCCCCACCGGCTGGAGGCGGGAGAGGAAGTGCACGGCGGTGAAGAGCTGCTCGATCACCTCGTGGACCCGCCTGCGCACACGCAGCCTCTCCACGTCATCCGCGCCGCCCGCCTCCACGTAGGCGCGCAGCAGCACATCCTCGCGGCGATCATCGAGGGTGAGGTACCAGGGCGAGGCCCCGTCGGGCGCGCCCAGCAGCCCCAGGTCCCGCGCCGGATCCCCGATCGAGCTCCACTCCCAGTCCACGTACTGCGGCACGCCGCCCTCCACCAGGATGTTCGCCGCCACGGCGTCGCCGTGGAGGAGGGAGAAGGGAACCGAGTCGAACGCAGGGCGAGCCTCCTGCGCGAACGTACGGACCGCCGTCGTGAGACGTCCTGCCGCCGAGTCCCGCAGCAGATCGGGGCGGGTGGCCTCCCAGTACTCCACCGCGCCGTCCAGAATCCCCACCGGATCCAGCTCCGGCTCCAGCGGACCGCCCAGGGGACCGTGCCCGTCGAACCGGCGCGCGTGCAGGCCCGCCAAGCGCCCCGCGTGCGCGGCCAGCAGCTCATCTGTCCACGCGAAATTGGGCAGCACCCTGCCCGGCACGAACGACTGCACCAGCAGCGCCATCCCGAGCGGCGAGTCCGCCGCCTGCACGAGCCGAACCGGCACCGGTCCGAACCCCTCCGGCGCCATCTCGAGTGCCCGGAACTCCACCTCCGCCGATTGCGGGAGGCTCGCCACCGGTCGCGCGGGTGCCCGCACCACGAGCGCGTCCGAACCCGCGCGGAGCACGGTCTCCGGGAGAGAGTTGCGCGGGACGTCCAGTCGCCAGGCCGCGTAGGACTCGCCAGTCCCCACGAGCCGTACCTGGGCCGACGACGGAGCGTGCGTCAGCCCGAGCACCTCGGGTTGGTCCTGGGCGAGGTCTGCGAGGGCGCGGCCGAATTCGGGCGTGGTGGAACGGAACACGCCCCCATCCTCGCAGGGGTCAGGTGGGGCGAGGAGCTGGCGCCGCTTCCCATGGGTTGACCGTGGGAACTCTCAGAGGCTTGAAATGCCGGATGTTGCGCGTTGCGACCGTCATGTTGGCAGCCTGTGCCGTGGCGGCGATCAGAGCAGCGTCCAGCGGCGCCTGTTCTGGGACACGGTATGTAGCGAGGATTCGTGCGGCGGCAAGGTCGAACGGCAACACCCGGCCGGTGAAGGCCGGCAGCACGTGGTGCTCGAACCATCGCCGCAGGACCAGTCCCTGGGTCCTGTCTGACCGTTCCCTCGCTGCAACTCCCCGCTCGAGTTCTGCGATCGTGAGAGCTGTGACGAACAGGTCGGCCAGAGGAACCGATGCCAGCCACGCCTCGACCTCGGGACTGCGCCCTCGGACCCGGAGTGCGGAGACCACATTCGTGTCCAGCACGAACTGCACCGCCTGCGTCATAGCTCTATGTCACGTATCGAGAGGCCCAGACGATCAGGTTCGAACTCAAAATCGGACCCTTCGTCCATCCCAAGGAGGTCCACCAGCGTTGGCGCACCACTCTCGAGCGCCTGCGAGAGGATGATCCGGGCCTCCGCTTCTGCCGAACGGCGATGCTGGGCCGCCCTCGCCTTCAGCGCCGCCTTTGTCCCGTGGGGAAGATTTCGAATCAGGATCTGCTCCACGGCACCTCACCTCCGATATCAGGGCAATGATATCAAGAGGAGCGGGGGATGCCCCGCAGGAACTGTGTGCAACCGGGCAGGCACATCCGGGCATGGAAGGACCTCCCGTGCACCCGCCAGAGCCCGCCTATCCTTGCTGCATTCCTGCCCTGGGGAGGTTCGGTGGGGTAACGCCACACGGGAGGTCTGCCAGCAAGTCTAACCGAACGCCGCAGGGGCGGGCTGCCCGGGCCGGGTGCGACTCGTCACCACGGAGGTTGGTTCACTCAGCGTGTGGTGGCCCTGCACCACACCGAGACCTGCAATTTGTTGCCAGTGCCATCCGGGCCCGCGGGTCCCAGACCTAGGCTGGCGGTGAGGCCGCGCCTGGGCGGACTCCATCCAATCCTGGGAGGCGCACCGTGCTGGACATCCTCGTCCGTGCGCTGGTGCTCGTGGCCATCATCGGGATCGGACTCCTCGCCAAACGGCTGCGGTGGGCCTCCACCTCGGACTTCCCCCTCTTCTCCAAGCTCGTCCTGTACGTGACGCTCCCCTGCGCGGTGGCCGCCGCGTTCAATGACATGGACATCACCACCGCCCTGCTCCTGGTGACCCTGATCGCGGTGGGCGTGAATCTGTTCCAGATCGTGACCTCCTACCTCGCCACCATGCGCGCCTCGCGGTCCGACCAGTCCCTCGCAGTCCTCAACCTCACCGGCTTCAACATCGGCGCGTTCGCCACCCCCTACATCTCCGGAATGATGGGCGGCCCGGCCGTGGTCTACACCTCGATGTTCGATATCGGCAACGCGTTCGGATACGCCGGCGTGGGCTACTCGGCCGGGATGGCCCTCGCCGAGAACCGGCGCCCCAGTGTGTTCTCCTTCCTCGGGCGCATGTTCCGGAACCCGGTGTTCAACACCTACCTCGCCCTCCTCCTCATGCGCCTCGCCGATCTCCGCTTCCCCGCGCCGGTGCTGGAATTCGTCACCACCGTGGGCGCAGCGAACCCGTTCATGGCGATGCTCATGGTGGGCATCGGCCTGCAGGTGCGCATGCCGCGCGCGAAGGCCGGAGTAGCCTTCCGGCTCCTCGCCGTGCGCTACGCGGTCTCGATCGCGCTCGCGGTGGCCATCTGGTTCCTCCTCCCGCTGCCCGAGATGGCGCGAGCTGTGATGTGCATGCTGCTGTTCGCCCCGATCGGTTCCCAGTCCCCCGTCCTCACCGCCGAGGCTCGCGGAGACGTCCAGCTCTCCACGTTCATGGTGACGGTTTCGATCGTGGTGGGGATCGTGGCGATGCCCCTCATCCTGGTGGGCCTCACCGCCTAGTGCCCGCCCGCCCGTGGTCTACCGTGGTGCCATGGCTGGCTCCCAGGACCACATGTCACCCGCGGCCTCTCCACTCTCCCGCCTCCTGCCACGCGCGCGATTCAGCGAACACCACCACGGCATCATCGATGCTCCGCCCGAGTCCGTCTGGGACGCGGTCATGGCGGTGCGGTGGCAGGACCTCCGAATCGGCCGGGTCCTCATGCTCGCGCGTGGCCTGGGATTCTCGGGGAGGCTCGAGCGCCCCTGGATCGATCTGTTCCGGCCCGTCGCAATGGTGGAAGAAGGACGTCCGGAATTCGTGTACTTCGCGATGGTGGGAAAGCCCTGGTCACCCGTTCCGCAATCCGCGACTCCGGACTCCCTCGAGGAGCTTCAGAACTTCGAGGAGCCGGGGTGGCTGAAGTACGGGATGGAATGGATCCTGACCCCGCTCGAGGGCGGGCGCACCCTGCTGGAGACCCGGACGCTGTGCCAGCCGACGGACGCTGCGGCCCACCGGAAGTTCCGCGCCTACTGGACCCTCATCCGGCCCGGCAGCGGGCTGATCCGGCGGGAGATCATCGGAGCCGTACGCCGATCGCTCCGATAGGCGCACAGCCGACCTAGGATCTGCTCGATACAGAATTCGAGGAGAGCCGCATGATCGTGATCGAGCACGAGGCGCAGGTTCCCGTGGGTGAGTACGGCGCCTGGCTGCCTCCGCACACGGTACTGCGGCCCAGCCGGGGTGACGCGCTTCCAGAACGTGCGCAGGAGCCCATCGTGGTACTCGGTGGAACCATGAATGCGCTCGCGGACGCGGAGCATCCCTGGCTGGCCCCGGTCCGGGACCTGATGGCCGACGCCGTGGAGCGGGAGGTGCCGCTTCTGGGGATCTGCCTGGGCGCACAGATGCTGGCGGCGGCGACCGGCGGAGAGGTGGTGGTGTCAGATCCCGCTGGACTGGAACTGGGCGTGACGGATATCCGTGTGACCGCTGCTGCTGCGCAGGACCCGTTGTTCGCCGTGATGCCGGAACGATTCCAGGCGCTGGCTGCCCACAGCGACGGCGTCCGCCGCCTGCCCGCGCACGGGGTCCTGCTGGCCGAGTCGGACCGGTACACCCAGGCCTTCCGCGTGGGGGCCTGCGCATGGGGCGTGCAGTTCCACCCCGAGGTGGACCTCCCGACCTTCCACCGCTGGGCCCGCAATGACATCGGCCGCCATGCCGACCCCAGCGAGGAGAATCTCAGACGGATTCTCCTCGAGGCGGAGACGCGGTGGGCTGCGATGGAGCAAACCTCTCGCACGCTCGCGGAGAGATTCGGCCGGATTGCCGCCGGCACAGGGACCGGCGCCGAGGGTCCCCGGGTCTGACGATCACGCGCGGGCGGAGATGCCCCGGCGCTCCATCCAGATGACGAGGTCGTCCATCCAGCGATCGGACTCGGTGCCGTACTTGGGGCTACCGAACCCGTGACCGCCGGTGGCGTAGGCGTGTGCCTCGGCCACGCCCCCGGCGGCCCACCACGCCCGGTAGGTGACGAGGGAGGAGTCCACGATGGACCGCCCGAGCCCGTCGTCGGTGGCCCACACGAGGAAGAGAGGCGGGACCGGATCGGGCGGCGTGATGCCCTCCCACGCCACCGGGTAGATGGCACCTACGAACGAGGGACGGGCCTCGGGGCGGTCGCACGTGGTGGCGAGCGCCGTGTGGCCACCCGCGGAGAAGCCGAGGATGCCCACGCGGTCCGGATCGAGTCCCAGCCCCGGGGCCAACTCACGGACACGGGCGAAGGCGGCTGCGCCGTCGTCGGCACCGCGGGAACGCGCGCGGGAGGCGACGGCGTCCATGTAGGTGGGGTCCGCGAGCGAGGCCTCGGTGGCGGACCAGCCGGCGCCGTAGTCGCCGCGGGGGGTGGGCTCGAGCCGGTAGTGGAGCACGAACGAGGCGACGCCGCGCTCGGCCAGGGCCTCGGCCACCCAGGTTCCCTCGCTCTCGACGGAGAGCTTGTGCCAGCCACCCCCCGGGGCGATGATCACCGAGGATCCGCACGGATTGTCCGGCAGGACGGGCGTGATGGTGGGGACGGTGACGTTGCGGATGCGCAGTTGGTTGTGGGGTTCGCCGCCCGGCTCGAGCTCTGGGGCGTTGCCCTCGGAGAGCGGCGTGAGGGTTCCGTCCACGGGGAGCGGGATGGGATCGAGGATGCGCATGGTTCGATTCTGGCAGCGGGAAAACCCAGCGCGGCGGCCGGACGTCCCGCCCGCTGGGTGACAGATACCACGGCTGATTCGGGCCTCTCGCTTGGAGGAAGAGGGCCCCTCTCGGCTATCCTGTTGTGGCTCAGGAGGATTCGCATAGTGGCCTAGTGCGCACGCTTGGAAAGCGTGTTGAGTGAAAGCTCTCGGGGGTTCGAATCCCCCATCCTCCGCCAGAGGAGCCCCGGAATCCCGCCGATTCCGGGGCGCTTCTCATACGTGGAGCACCAAGCCTCCCCACCTACCAGATGAGGACCTGGAACACCCCGGCGTCACCGCAGTCATAGGTCAGGGACGCGGGCACGAACGAGTCCCCCTTGTACTCGGCATCGAAATCGAGACCCACCTCCTGCCCGGACTGGATTGCCTCCACCAGGATCTCGTTGATCTGATCGAGCGCACCCTGGACTCCCGGAGGGGCGGGAACCTGGTTCACGCGGCCCTCGGCGCCACCAAACATGGGGTCCACGATGTACACCCACTGGAGCCGTCCCTGCTCTACCGCCGCTTCCGCCGCCTCTTGGGAGGTCACGTCCTCGAACGTTCCGCCGGAGCGCGCGTCGAAGACACGTGGTTCGGACGCTGCCTCCGCGCGCGCCGGTTGTGGTGCCGACTCCGCGGCCTGCTTCTGCTTCTTCTTCCAGAACATGCCTTCACGATAGGGAATCGTTCCTGGGTCGCAACCGGACGGGACGAACCCCGTTCTTCGGGTGGGCGCCCATGCTTGACGGCCGGTCTAGCGTGGCTGGGATGGAACACCGCGAGCCGAAACGCGCCGAGGAGCCCCGCCGCCCACAGGGCCGCTGGGCCCGGATCGGCCGAATCGTCCTCATCGGAATCCTCGCCCTGGCCCTGATCGCCGCCGGGGGGCACCTGCTCAAGCGCACCACCGCCGCGAGCGCCGCCCGCACGGACGTGCGCGAAGGCCTCCCCTCCGCCCGCGCCGCCCTCTCCGAGAAGTCAACCCGCCTCCAGGACCTCGTGGAGCCGATCCTCGGCACCCCGCAGCAGTCCGCCACCCGCCTCGACTGCGACTTCAGCACCCGTGACCGCGGATGGTTCCCCTACAGCTACTTCCAGAACTGCACCCTGGTCACGCGCACCGTCTACGAGGTGGGCGCGGAGTCCTCCCGCGAACTCGGCGATGCCCTCGACGCCGCAGACACCGATGGGTGGCTCGGCTTCCCCGAGTGGGGCGTCAGATCCGAGGACACCTGCCGCCTGGTGAAGTACTCCAGCGGCAACGCCCCCGGCGAGGATCGCATCGAGATCCGCCACTTCCCTCCCGGCACTGCCCGCTCCGAGGAGCGCGGGTGCGGGATCTCCAACGCCGCCACCTCCCTTTCCGACGACGACACTCACCTTGATCTGGAGGCGATCGACCCGGCCCGGGGTTGGGTCATGACCACCCTCCACCAGCCCGTCTCCCGGACAGAGCTCGGGTGCTCCTTCCCGCCGATCATCTTCTGCAACAACCCGCTCAGCCGGGTGCAGGTGCCCTGACCGATCCCCCGCGGCCGATTCCCTCCGCGCTCCCTCCCCGCGCGCGGTGCCACGCGCGCAGGCAGACTGGGGTGCATGAGCCAGAACCCAGATCACTTCCGTTCCGAAGAGGAAATCGCCATCGAAGAACAGGTGGACGGCACCCACGAGGTGCCCTACGGGGAGGTCACCGAGGAGGACCTCGCCACCGATGAACTCGTCTTCGACGGCGCCGATCTCATGCAGGACGATTCGGAGGGCGCCGGGTACGTCCGCGCGGAGACCGATACGGAAGGCGAGACCATCGAGGACCGCATCGTGCAGGAGGAGGGGGACCCCGCCGTCGTGACAGACCGGGAGAACCCCGAACTGGATGAGGAGGCGCTGGAACTCACCGAGGAGGTCACGCGGGACGTGGACCCCGAGGCAGCCCAGGAGCTCTGAGCGCCTCAGCGTCCACGAGCCGCCGGGTCAGCGGACCCTCGAGGCCACCATGTAGGTGAGGCCGTCGTGGTCGAAGGACTTCCGGCTCTTCGCCCTCGCGAGCGAGGCGCTGACGTCCTCCCAGGACTCCGTCAGGTCCTTCTGGAGGGTGCACACCTGCCACTCGTCCCCGGATCCCACGAGGTAGTACGCCCCGGCGGCCTCCGTGATGGTGCGCCACCCCGTGATCGGGAGGGGGAGGGCGTCCGAGAGCCAGGACTTCCAGCCCTTCTGGGTCTCCCTCATGGAGAGGTTGTAGATTTCGCTGCCTTCAGGAGCGGACTCCCGGATGCGTGCCTCGTAGCGGTTCATGACTCGAGCTCCTTCATGGTGGCGGCGTAGCGCCGGGTTTGGTACTCGCCCCAGAGGTAGCCGAGGCCGAGGAATATGACGAAGGTGATGGCGGCGACCAGCGCCCAGATGAGCGGTTCGGGCAGGTCGATCGGCTCGCGGTAGCCGGTCCACCAGTTGGCCAGGATGTCCAGCACGGTGAGCACCACGGCGAATCCGGCGGACTCCTTCACGTACCCGATCAGGCGCTCACGCCTGGCCTCCCGGGTGAACAGGTCCTCGTAGTCGCGGTCCCCGATCCTTGGGAGCATCGCGCTCTCGTCGCTGCGGACGAAGTAGAGGAACACCCACGGCATGACCACCAGGAAGATGATCTCGAATGCCGAGTTCTCGATGTCCTTGGTGGCGATGAACTTCGCGAACGCCACCACGAGCACGTAGATGTAGGCGATGGCGAGGGTGGCCGCTGCCGCCCTCCCGCCGATCAGTTGCCGGCGCTCATCCATGTCACTCCCCCTCCCTCTCGAGGCTTCCCTCGAAGCCGTCGAAGCTGAACAGTTCCTCGATGCGCACACCGAACACCTTCGCGATGTCCCAGGCGAGCTTGAGGGAGGGGTTGTAGGTTCCCCTCTCGAGGTGTCCGATGGTCTCCCGGCGCACCCCGACCCGTTCCGCCAGTTCGCCCTGGCTCATATCGGCCAGGACCCTGTGGCGCTTGATCTGGGTTGTCAGCATCCCTCGCACCTCCTGAGAGAAATTTATCTCTCGGTGTGAGAAATACCTATCCTCTTGAGAGGTGATTCACTCATCCACCCGTGGTCGTAGCCCGGCGGCCGCGCCTGCGTGCGGCTCTCAGGAGTCTTTCGGCCAGGTGTCCCGGACGTCCGCTCCACCCTCCACCACGTCCTCCGGGCCCTCCGCCCTGCCCGTCCACGAATCCTTGGGCCGGTACCCGAGTTCGAGCATCGTGTTGGTCATGTCCCAGCGCCGGTTGGGGTTGTCCGAGACCACGTAGTACAGCCCGAAGCCCACCTTCGCCTGGATCGCCCGCCGCACCGCGTGCTCGCAGTCGTCCGGGGAGAGCCACATGGCGTGGAGGATCTCGTCCTCGGCCTCGAGCGGATCCTCGGTGACCCACCCGATCCGCAGTGCGATGAAATCCAGCCCGTACTCATCGTGGTAGAACCGGCCCAGCGCCTCGCCGAACACCTTGGACACCCCGTAGAGGGAGTCCGCGCGCGGCAGGTCCCTCGCGTAGACCGGCCACTCCTCGTAGCGGTCGTACATCCCGAACACGTGGTTGGAGGAGGCGAACACGAATCTGCGAACCCCCGCCTCCCGGGCCGCCTCGAGGGCGTTACGGAAGCCGATGATGTTGGCGTCCCGTACGGCGTCCCACTCGGATTCCGGGGAGGCCGCGCCGGCCATGTGCACCACCGTGTCCACGCCCTCCATCACCTCACGGACCGCCGCGTAGTCCGTGAGATCGGCGAGCCGGAGGTCCACGACCTCCGGATCCGGCCGGCGCGCGTGGCGCACCACCTCGTAGTCACCCGAGAGCCTCTCGGAGAGCATCGCCCCCACCTGACCAGTTGCGCCCGTGATGAGCACCCGCCTCTTCGTCATTCCACGAGTCTCGCCAACGCACGCCCATCGCGCGACCTGACCGAAGCCCGCGGTGAGGGATCAGCCGCCGCTGGTGGGCGTGGGTCCCGAATCTCCCGCCGCCTGCGGCCCCGGCCCCTGCGGTGCCCTGTCCGGCGGTGCCCCCTCCGGTGCCGCCTCCTCCGGTCCCTCAGGCCCCGCCCCCTCCGGTGCCGTCTCCGCCTCGGCCTCACTCGCGCGCCGGGACTCGAACCTCACCGAACAGGAGATCGGCCCATCAAAACGTCCGAGCACAGGCGTGATGCTCAGGTTGCGGCGGCCCCCGATCTCGGATGCAACAGCCGCGATCATTCCCTCGTGGATGGAGCAGACCTCGGGCGGGATCGTGCCGTCCGGCGCGAGGAGCGGGCAGCGGTAGAGCCTCACGGTGGAGTCATCCGCCACCGGAGCGAAGCCCATCTCTGACATCAGTGCGGTCGTCACCGCCACCACGTCGGTGCCCGGCGGCAGCGCGTTCGTGGCGATCATGGACTCCGCCCAGTTCCGCCCCCACTCGCGCGCCTGCTCGATCGAACGCCCCGGCTCCATGGTCCCCACGGCCACACGGATGAGTGCTGCGAGGTGGGCGGTGGGCCGTCCGGGATGGGCCGACTGCGCCACGTACACGCGGGACGGCCTGCCGGGCCCGCTACTCGGACGGATGACCACGGCCACCAGCTCGCGCTCCTCCAGGACGTCCACGTGACCCCGGACGGTGTTCGAGTGGAGACCCACCGAATCCGAGATCTCCCGGACCGTCAGCCCGGCGGGATGGAGGTGGAGTTCTTCGAGGATCCTGCGCTGCTGGCGTGTGAGTGTGGCGGCCCGGTCCACCATCTCGGAACTCGGCCGCGGTCCACGTGGACGGATCGGGCCCGCCATCAGCTTGTCTCCACCCACCCAGCCTACCGAGAACTGGTTGGATACTTCCGTGAGTAGCACACGAGATCCCGCCTTCGCCGATACCGGACGCCCGTACTACGCCATCATCGTCGCCTCGTTCGTGTGCCTGTTGTTGGTCTCCAACATCGCCGCCACCAAGGGCATTCAGTTGGGTCCGTTCATTACCGACGGCGGCGCCCTCCTCTTCCCGTTGACGTACGTTCTCGGGGACGCACTTGCCGAGGTCTACGGCTTCCGCGCCACCCGCCGCGCCATCTTCCTGGGGTTCGCCGCCTCGCTCGTGGCCTCCCTGACCTTCTGGCTGGTCATGATCGCTCCCGGAGCGCCCGGGTACGAGAACCAGGGCGCGTTCGAGGCCGTTCTCGGGGTGGTGCCGCGCATCCTGCTCGCCTCGATGCTGGGGTACCTCGCCGGCCAGATGCTCAACGCACTGGTGCTGGTGGCCATCAAGAGGCGGACGCGCGAGCGCCACCTGTGGGCTCGCCTGCTCGGTTCCACGTTGGTGGGCGAGGCCGCGGACACCGTGGTCTTCTGCGCGATCGCCGCGGGCGCCATCGGGATCCAGAACATGGGCCAGTTCTGGAACTACGTGCTGGTGGGGTACGTGTACAAGGTGGCGATCGAGGTCCTGGCGCTTCCGCTCACCTACCGGCTCGTGGCGTTCCTGAAGGGACGCGAGCCCTCCTACGCGTCCGCGAACGGGGGCACTACCGCAGGCCAGTAGCCCCCGGAGAGCCCCCCAACGCGCGCAACGGGCGGCATTCACAAATACTGGACCGATGGATCCCTATATCTTTCTCGGCTTCGCCGCCGTCTACGCCGGCCTCCTCCTC
Source organism: bacterium (assembly GCA_030544165.1). GTDB lineage: Bacteria > Actinomycetota > Actinomycetes > Actinomycetales > Actinomycetaceae > JAAZBW01. Next base: position 2,608 of record JAUNRP010000026.1, on the reverse strand, counting down.
TGGGGGATCCAGATGGCGAACTGGAGCGGCTGGTGGACCCCCGCCAACATCCCCCTGCTCGTGGTGGCGGCCCTCGTCTACGACAACCTGATCCTGGGGATCGGCCACGTGCTCGGTGAGGGCTCCCTCCTCCACGCCCTCAGCCTCGGCCGGTACATCATCCACGCCCTGATCACCCCCCTCCTGGTGGCGTGGGCGCTGCACACCCTGCGGCGTGCGGGCTTCGAGTGGGCGCAGACGCGCGGATTCCAGATCGCGTCCATCGGAGCGGCGGTGGCCCTCACCATCCTCGAGTACTTCCTGGAGGTCCGCGGGCTCGAACTGGTGCCGCAGGAGGAGTACGGGGTCCTGTCCTACGCCAGCTCCGAGCCCCCGAGCGGCCCGCCGATCATGGTGCTCATCGTGGCCCTCTTCCTGGTGGTGGCCGGGGCCATGGTGTGGTGGAAGCAGAAGTGGCCGTGGCTGTTCATCGGTGCCGTGATCATGACGATCGGCAGCGCCGTGGAGATCCCCGTGGAGAGCGGGGCCATCACCAACGCGTTCGAGCTGGTCCTGCTGATCTCGATCCTCGCCACCAAGGACTTCCAGGACAAGAACGACCGCTCCGTGGAGGCGCGGGGAGCCACCTCCTCAGCCCCCGCCCCCGCCTCCTCCTAGCGCCGGGGCTCCAGGGCGAGTTCCTACCCCCGGTAGAACTGCCCCAGGATCTCCTCGCCCACCTCTGCGAAGGCCCCCTCCTCGATCGCCTCGCGCAGCCGGTCCACGAGTCCCACGGTGAACGCCTCGTTGTGGATGGTCACCAACGCTCCTCCGAGCACCTCGTTCGCGCGGAAGAGGTGGTGGATGTAGGCGCGCGTGTAGTGCGTGCACGTGTAGCACCCGCAGTCCGGGTCCAACGGCGTGAACGAACGGCGGTGCGCCGCGTTCGTGAGGTTGTACCGCCCCCGCCGCGCGTACACCGCTCCGCGCCGGCCCACCCTCGCGGGCTGGACGCAGTCGAACGTGTCCGCCCCGGCCCCCACCGCGGCCACGAGGTCGTCCGGTTCAGAGATCCCCAGCAGGTGCCGCGGCCGGTCCTCCGGCAGCTCCTCGCACACCCATCCCACGATCTCCCCGAGCCTCGCCTTCTCCAGCGCCCCGCCGATCCCGTAGCCGTCGAATCCGCCGCGGGCCGAGTCCAGCTCCACGAGCCCGCGTGCCGCCGAACGCCGCAGGTCCTCGTACTGCGCCCCCTGCACCACCCCGAACAGCGCCTGGTACGGCTTGCCCGCCCGCGCCTCGGTCAGCGCATCGTGCTCGTCCAGGCACCGCCTGGCCCACCGCCAGGTGCGGTCCACGGCCGCCTCCTGGTACTCGCGGGTGTTCATGAGGGTGGTGCACTCGTCGAACGCGAAGATGATGTCCGCCCCGAGCCGGTGCTGGATCCCCATCGAGACCTCGGGGGTGAACCGGTGCTCGGTGCCATCGATGAAGGAGCGGAACGTGACACCCTCCTCGTCCACCACGGCGAGCCGCTCGTGCCCGGACGCGATCACGTCGTCGTCCTGCAGCCCCGTGGTGTCCATGGCGAGCACCTTGCCGAAACCCGCCCCCAGCGAGAGCACCTGGTATCCGCCCGAGTCCGTGAAGGTGGGGCCACCCCAGTTCATGAACTGCCCGAGCCCGCCCGCCTCGTCCACCAGGTCCGGGCCGGGCTGGAGGTAGAGGTGGTACGCGTTGGCGAGCACCGCCTGCGCCCCGAGCTCCGAGACCACCTCCGGGAGCACCCCCTTGACGGTGGCCTTGGTGCCCACCGGAATGAACGCGGGCGTGCGGATGTCCCCGTGGGGCGTGTGGATGGTGCCACTGCGCCCGCCCATCCCCTCCAGCCGGGTGCCGATATCGAACGAGAAGCTCACCGCTCCATCAAACCACTGCCGCCCGCCCCGCCGTGCCACACTCCTCACATGCCAAAGACCCCGCCCAGTGACGCCGCCCGGACACGCTACGAGGAGCTCGTCGAGTTCGCCGAGTCCCGCGGCGCCCTGCGCGCCCAGATGTTCGGGTCCCCCTCACTCAGATTCGAGAACGGCAAGCACTTCGCCTGCCTCTCGGGCGAGAACATGATCTTCAAGGTGACGGACGCGGCCCTCCGCGAGGAGCTGCTCGCCCTCCCCGGCGCCCGCAACTTCGATCCCTCCGGCTCCCGTCCCATGCGCGAGTGGGTGCAACTGCCGCCCGAGCACGCCGCCCGCTACGAGGAGGTGGCCGCCGCCGTCCTCGCTGCCGGCCCCAGCGCCTAGGTTCCCCGACGACGGCGGGTGAGTTCCGTCGTCGCCCCACCGCTGCCTTAGTCCCCCGACGACGGCGGGCGAGTTCCGTCGTCGCCCCACCCTACCTGGGTCCCCCGACGACGGGAGGTGGGGTGCGTCGTCGGGGAACCTGACCGCCCACTGGACAGGCGTCCCACACTGTGAAACGGCGGGAGTACCCTTGGCCCAGCCGGGCCGCAGCGGTGCCGGCGGTGAGGAGTAGCAGTGAAGATCATGCGCCGCAGCGCCGTACTGGCCACCGCAGCAGCCGCCACGCTCGCCCTGGCCGCGTGCGGGGGCAATGAGACAACGACCGG
>JAUNRP010000025.1 GCA_030544165.1 bacterium | reverse complement strand
GGCCGGCGGCCGTGGTGGGTCTGGCGGGAGCGGCCGAAGGCCGCGAGTGGGGACGGCGGCCCGCACCTGTCCGGCGCGGACGAGAGACGCGGACGGGAGGTGAGCCCCGCCGTCGGGAAGGGAACGGACGGAAGGTGAGGGCCGCCGTCGGGAGGAAGGTGTCAGTGGGGCGTGCCATGCTTCCCCTATGTGCGGACGGTACGCCTCGTTCAGGCAGGCGCAGGAGTTGGCGGACATCTTCGAGATCGATGTGGTCTCGCCGGTGGCGGAGTCGATGGCGCCGTCCTGGAACGTGGCGCCCACCCAGGCGGCGCGGATCGTGCGGGAGGAGGCGCCCCGCGGGGAACTGGTGCGGATCCTGGACGCGGCACGCTGGGGGCTGGTGCCCCACTGGGCGAAGGACGAGAAGATCGGGAGCCGCCTCATCAACGCGCGCAGTGAGACGGTCACGGAGAAGCCGAGTTTCCGGGGGCCGGTGAAGTACTCGCGGTGCGTGGTGCCGATGGAGGGGTACTTCGAGTGGAAGTCGGAGGAGGGGCGGCGCACCAAGCGGCCGTTCTTCTTCTACGCGGCGGACGGATCGCCGCTGGTGATGGCGGGGATGACCTCGCTGTGGCGCGATGAGCTGCTCACGTTCACGATCGCCACGCGGGAGGCGGGCGGGGAGCTCGCCCAGTTCCATGATCGGGAGCCGGTGATGCTGCGGGCGGAGGATGTGCCGCTGTGGCTGAATCCGATGCTGACGGATCCGGACGAGATCTCGGAGCTGCTGCGCCGGCCGCGGCCGGAGGTGGCGTTCCACGAGGTCTCCACCATGGTGAACACTCCGCGGAACAACACGCCGTCACTCGTGGAGGCGCTGGCTCCACCGCTGGCATGAGCCAGCAGTCCCCCGGGGGAGGGACCGCTGGCGGGGCCCCACGAACTAGGCTGCGCGAATGACCTCCTTCGCGATCCGGCGCCCGAGCGCCACTGACATCGCGATCGGGATCGGTGCCGCGCTGGCCCTCGGGTGGTGGACGTTCACCTACTACTGGGAGATGCCCGAGTTCCAGCGCCTGATGGGGGGCATGCAGGCGGTGGTGCTCACGGTGGCAATCGCCAAGACGCTCGCCCTGGTGTGGCGGCGCTCCAACCCCGTGATCGCCGTGTGCGCCGGGCTCGTGCTCACGCTCGCCCAGTTCCTCATCATCCCCGTGTCCGTTCCCACGGACCTGGTGCTGTGGATCCTCCTCTACTCGGCTGCGGCCTTCGGGCCCCGGTGGCTCGGACTGGTCACGCTGGCGATCCTGGTCGGGAGTGGGATCGGGCTCGAGCTGATCGCCGGCCTCCCGGCGGAGCGTTCCAGTGAGCTCCTGCTCCAGAGCCTGTTCACCACCGCGGCCAGCGTGGCCGCGTGGGCGCTGGGAAACTCCACACGCAGCAGGTTGGAGCGGCTCGCCGCCCTGGAGAGCCAGGCGCTCCAGTTGAAATCGGACCGGGACCAGGAAGCGCTCCTCGCCGCCTCCAACGAGCGCACCAGGATCGCCCGGGAGATGCACGACATCATCGCCCACTCGCTCTCGGTGATCATCGCCCAGGCGGATGGGGGCCGGTACGCCGCGATGGCCGATCCCGCGGCGGGCGAACGGGCACTCGGAACGATCTCCGAGGTGGGCCGCGCCTCGCTCGCAGACATGCGGCGCCTCCTGGGTGTGCTCCGGGAGCACTCCGATGCCGAGACCCCCACCAGCCCCCAGCCGGTGGACGCGGACCTCGATGAGCTGGTGCGGGGCGTGCGGGAGGCGGGACTGCGGGTCTCGCTGGTCCGGATGGGCGAGGCACGCCCACTCCCGCCGGGCGCAGGGCTCACGGTCTACCGGATCGTGCAGGAGGCCCTGACCAATTCCATGAAGCACGCGGGCCCCAACGCGAAGGTCACGGTCCTCGTGCAGTGGCTCCATTCGGCGCTCGCGCTCGAGATCACGGACGATGGCCGCGGGGCCGGCGCCGCGAGCGACGGCAAGGGCCAGGGCCTCGTGGGGATGCGCGAGCGTGCGGCGATCTTCGGGGGCACCGTCTCGGCCGGGCCCCGGCCCGGCGGCGGTTTCCAGGTCAAGATCCTGATCCCCCTTCCAGACGTCCGCTCCCGCTCCAACCCCCTCGAGGGGTCAATCCCCGCACCGCCGGCTCCCGAGACGAGCGGGGTGCTCCCCGTGATCCGGGCGGAACTCGGGGGCGTGGCGCCCCGTCCCCCGGCCAACACGCCGGAGAATGGTGGCACGGAGCCGGACACCAGCACGTCAGGTCTCACAACTTCTGGGAAAGAGGCACCATGAGCATCCGCGTTGGAATCGTCGATGACCAGCAACTGGTCCGCGCCGGATTCGCCCTCGTGATCAACTCGCAGCCGGACATGGAGGTGGTGATCGAGGCGGGGGACGGCGCCCAGGCACTCCGGGCGCTCGGATCGTATGAGTGCGATGTGGTGCTCATGGACATCCGCATGCCGAACATGGACGGCCTCGAGGCCACCGCCAAGATCACCGAGAACGGCGCGCTCCCCCGGGTGATCATCCTGACCACGTTCGATCTGGACGAGTACGTGATCCAGGCCATCAAGGCGGGGGCCTCCGGCTTCCTCCTGAAGGACGCCCCACCCGAGGAGATGCTCACCGCCATCCGGACGATCCACGCGGGAGACGCCGTGATCGCGCCCTCCTCCACCAAGCGGCTGATCGCCCACCTCGCCCACCTGCTCCCGGACGAGCAGCGTGCCAGGCCGGAGATCATCAACACCCTCACGGAGCGGGAACGCGAGGTGCTCGTGCTCATGGCCCGTGGGCTCTCCAACACGGAGATCGCCACCGAGCTGTTCGTGGCCGAGGCCACGGTGAAGACCCACGTGGGCAGGATCCTCGCCAAACTGGGCGCCAGGGACCGGGTGCAGGCCGTGGTGACGGCCTACGAGACCGGCCTGGTCACCCCCGGAACCTGAGGTGGACCCGTGATCAAGGACCCGAACGCACCGATCGCGGTGTCCGGTCGCCGCCTCACGAAGGTCTACGGCGAACCGCCCGTCACGGTGGTGGCCCTCTCGAACGTCTCCGTGGACTTCGCCGCCGGCCGGTTCACGGCGATCATGGGCCCCTCGGGATCCGGGAAGTCCACCCTGCTCCACGTGCTCGCCGGACTGGACACCCTCTCCTCCGGGCAGGTGATCCTGGGCGATACGGACATCACCGCCCTGGGGGACACGGAGCTCACCCTCTTCCGCCGGCGCAACATCGGGTTCGTGTTCCAGTCCTTCAACCTGGTGCCCATGTACACCGCCGCGCAGAACATCCTGCTCCCCTGCGAGCTCGCGGGCACCAAACACGATCAGGGATGGTTCGACACCCTCGTGGATGTGCTCGGGATTGGCTCCCGGCTCGGCCACTTCCCCTCCGAGCTCTCGGGCGGGCAGCAGCAGCGGGTGGCCATCGCCCGGGCCCTGATCAGCAGGCCGCGGGTGGTGTTCGCGGACGAGCCCACGGGAGACCTGGACTCCCGGGCGGGCCAGGAGGTCCTCGCCCTCCTCCGCTCCTCCGTGCGGGAACTCGGCCAGACCGTGGTGATGGTGACGCACGATCCGCTCGCCGCGAGCTACGCGGACGAGGTGGTCCTGCTCGCTGACGGACGCGTGGCCGGCTCCATCGAGGACCCGAGCACCGAGGCCGTCCTCACCGGGCTCGATGCGCTCCGCACGCTGGACGGCGTCTCCGGCTGATGTGGCGCCTCGGCCTCGCCCAGACACGCGCCGGATGGCGGCGGCTCATCGCCGCCGGCACGGCCGTGGCACTCGGGGCGCTGTTCGTGGCCGTGATCATGCTGACCTCCGGGATCTTCCGGAACGCGGCCCTGAGCGCCGCCCGGGACACGTTGTACGGGGCGGACTTCGAGATCTCCTCGCTCCGCCCGAACATCACCCCCAACGAGCTGGCGGCACTCGAGCACGTCACCGACTACTACATCAAGCAGACCGGCTACGGCGCCCTCGATCACGCCGGCCGCCAGGCCGCCACCACGATTGTCACCCAGCCTCCACCGGAGCTGAGCGGGCGTCCCCTGGATGAGGGCCGGCACCCCACGGGACCCGGTGAGATCTCGCTTCCCACCACCCTGGCCAGCAAGCTGAATGCCGAGGTGGGCTCCACGGTCGAGTTCCTGGAGGTGGCGTGGGACGAGGAGAGCCTCACCCCCCACGTGGTGCACACCGGGGTGGAGTTCACCGTCACCGGGCTCACCTCCGCCACGGATGACGAGACCTGGGGGAGCTTCGAGGCCTACGTCACGCCCGAGACCCTGGACCAGGCCCTCCCCTCGTTCGCGGCGGAGATGATGTACAGCCAGTCCGTGTACGTGAGCACCAACGCCCCCCACCTCCTCGAGGAGGAACTCGGGGACACGGGCTGGGTCTCCAGCTACTACTCCACCGCAGACAGCGCCCAGGGCGTGTTCCGGCAGTTCACCGGAATGACCAACCCGATCATGTCCGTCTCCGTGATCTTCGCTCTGATCGCGGTGGGGGTGGCGGGCCTGGTGGTGAGCAACACCCTCCAGGTGCTCGTCACGCAGCGGGCGGCGCTGATCGGGGTCCTGCGCTCGGTGGGGGCCACCCGTGGCCAGATCCGCAGTGCCGTGGTGCTCGAGGCGGCAGTGGTGGGCGGAATCGGCGGCCTCGTGGGAACGTCGCTCGCCCACGTGGTGGTGGCCCTCGGCCTGGCGGTCCTGCAGCGGACCGGGATCGGCGCCTCCTGGACCACCTCGCTCGGCTTCCAGCCCGCCGCCCTCGTGGTCCCGGTCCTCGTGGGCATCGTGGTCACGATCCTCGCCTCCCTCCTCCCCTCCCGGGCGGCCGCGAACATCAAGCCGCTGGAGGCCGTGCGCCGCCTGACCTCCCCCCGCGTCCGCCCCTCCACCTCGGTCTACCTGCTCGGACTCCTCGTCTCCATCCTCGGGATCGCCACCACCCTGGTGGCCCTGACGGTGCGCTCCTCCATCACCTCGACGGCGGACGTGGACACGAGTGCCCTCATCGCCCTCGCGGGCCTCGGAGTGGCCATCTTCGGCATGGGCCTGCTCACGATCTCGCCCCTGATCTTCCCCCGGATCGCCCACGTGGTCGGCGCGGTGCTGCAGCGCCTGGCCCCCCGGGTGTGGAAGTCACCCGTGAGGCTCGCCCGCACCAACCTGCGGTCCAACGTGCGCCGCACCACCGCCACGTCCAACGCCCTCCTGGTGGGCGTCGCCCTCGTCACGCTGCTGGTGACCGGCGCCGCCTCCTCCCGCGCCTCACTCACCGCCGTGGCGGCCGGAATGCAGCCAACGGACGTCATCGTCACCACCTCCCACGGCGGGCAGCAGGGGATCCCGTTCGATGCCCTCGCCGATGTCTCCCGGATCGACGGCGTGGAGGCCGTGGCGCGTGTCTGGTCCGCAGGCATCCGGGTCTCCCCACCAGACGACGGCTACCAGATGGATGCCGAGCTGTTCGTGGCCGATCCCGCCGAACTGGAGGCGGTCTCCTACTCCGATTCGCTCCTGTCCGCCGAGGACTCCGGCACGCTCGTGATGGACCCCAGTTGGGGCTTCACCTCCGAGAGCGTGAACGTCCAGCACAACCCCTCCTACTACGATGCGGCCAATCCCGAGTTCGTCCCCAGGGAACTGGAGAGCGCCGGCCCGGTCATCAACCTCGATGCGGTCCTGCGCGCCGCCCCGGGGGGAGTCATGATGGCCACCGCGGACACGGCGCGAACCCTGGGCATCGCCACCTCCGGGGCTCCCAACCAGCTCTGGATCCGCACCCAGCCGGGCATGATCGAGGACGTGGGCCGCGCCGTGGCCGCCGTGCTCCCCGCAGGCGAGGACTACGGCCTGGACACCTTCACGGTGGCCACCCCCGGCACACTCCGCGAACAGATCGACTCCGCCATCAGCACCGTGGTCACCTCGGTGGCGGGTCTGCTGGCCATCTCGATCTTCATCGCCCTCGTGGGGGTGGCCAACACCCTCTCGCTCTCGGTGTTCGAGCGGCGCCGTGAGATCGCCCTGCTCCGCTCCGTGGGCCTCACCCGCACCCAACTCCGTGCCTCGCTCGCCGCGGAGGGACTCATCATCACCACGGTTGCCACACTCGTGGGGCTGGTGGTGGGCGCCGGACTCGGGTTCGCCGGCAGTACCATCCTGTTCGCCGGCGCCGCCGGTACCCACCTCGTGGTGCCGTGGACGGCGTTGGGCCTGATCGTGGTGTTCGCCCTGGTGGCGGGCCCGCTCGCCTCCGCCCTCCCCGCACGCCAGGCGCTCCGGAGCACTCCGGTCGCCTCGCTGAGCGAGGAGTAGCGGGAAGTTATCCACAGGCCCCAGCGGGCCGGGCGCCGATCGTGCTTGACTCGCGGCGTGCCCGCAGAGACCCCCGAGGCATACCTCGTTGCCACCGATGGACCCCACCGCGGCATGTCCTGGGCCCTGCGCGGCACCACCTCCATCGGCCGCGAGGGTGCCATCCGCATCGACGATCCCCACCTCAGCCGCCACCAGGCCACCCTCCGGTGGCGCGGGGGCCGGGTCCGCATCCGGCACGACGACGGCGCCAACCCTTCCAGCGTCCGCTGGGGCCCGCTCACCCTCCCCCTGCCCCGCCGGTGGGTGGCGCTCCCCCCGGGCGCGCGCCTCGCCCTCGGCGCGGGCACGTTCCGCGTTCTCGCCCGCTCCCCAGGGCTCGGCCGGGAGCGGGGCGCACTGCCGCTCCGCCTCCTCCTCCCGCTCGGCTTCGCCGCCGCGATGGTCCCGTTCGCGCTCGCCGGCCCCGCGTGGCGCTGGGCCCTGCTCGCGCTCCCGTTGCTGGGCATGCTGGCCCTGATCGGCACCTCCCGCCGTGAGCCCATCCGGGGCCGACGACGGGGCATCCGTCCGCACGAGATCTCCCGGGCCCAGGAGGACGGCCGTGCGTTCCACACCGAACCCGTCCTCCCGAGGCGCCCGCGGATCCTGCGCAGCGGGGAGCTGCGCGGCACCGGGTGGTTCGTGGCCAGTGAGGAGGAGGCGTGCTGGCTGGCCGGCTACCTGGCAGTGCACAACGATCCGGAAGTGCTCGCCGTCACCTCGCCGTGGCTCTCGGCCGTGGGAGGGGGTCTCCGGGTTCGGTTCGATCCGGACCCGGCGGGCGGGCCGTCCACCTCGGAAGCACTCGTCACGTGGGGTGGCCGGATCCCCGCCTGGGCGGTGCCGCTGCGGCTCCCGGCGGCCTGCCGGGGCTCGCCGGCCTGGGTCCGCTCCCTCGCTCACGCCGCGCCCTCGTCCGGCCCTCCCTCCCTGGTCCACGCCCTCGCGCCCACGGCGCGCGCCCTCGCCCGGGCGTGGGAGGCGCCGGGTCTCGCGGTGAGGCTCGGTGAGGGGAGCGGCGGCGACGTGTTCGTGGACCTGGCAACGGACGGACCGCACGCGCTGGTGGCCGGAACCACCGGGGCGGGGAAATCGGAGCTGCTCACCACCTGGGTGCTCGGGCTCGCGGCGGCCTCGCCCCCGAGCGCGCTGATGGTGGTGCTGGTGGACTTCAAGGGCGGCGCCGCCTTCGGGCCACTGGAGGACCTCCCCCACTGCGCCGCCGTGCTCACGGACCTCGATCCGGGCGGGACGGTGCGGGCGCTGGCCTCCCTCAAGGCGCTGCTGCAGCGGCGCGAGCGTGTGCTGCGGGAGGCGGGATTCCGGGACATCGGGGAGCTGAGCGCCGCCCACCCCGGCAGGCTCGCGCGCCTCGTGCTGGTGGTGGACGAGTTCCGGGCACTGGCGGACGATCACCCCGAGATCCTCGATCAACTGCTCCGGCTCGGGGCGCAGGGCCGCTCGCTCGGTGTGCACCTGATCGTGGCCACCCAGCGGCCGAGTGGGGCGGTGGGCCCGGACCTGCGGGCCAACATGCCGCTCCGGATCTGCCTGCGGGTGGCGGAGGCGGCGGACTCCCACGATGTGCTGGGCTCTCCCGCCGCCGCCCACCTGCCGCGCATCCCGGGGCGGGCGATCCTGGGCCCCCACGAGACCCGGGAGGTGCAGGTGGCGTGGTCCGGGGACATCGATGCGGTGCGGGCCGCGGTGGGGGTGATCCGTGCCGCGGCGCCCGGGAGGCAGGAGCCCCCGTGGCTTCCGCCGCTGCCGGCCTCCATCCCCGCGGAGGCGCACGGGCCCGCTGCCGTGGCGATCGCGGATCTTCCCGAGGAGCTCGCCCAGCTCCCCGTGGCCCTCCCGCGCACGGGCCTGCTCCTCACGGGACCGCCGCGTTCGGGGCGCACCGGGGCGGCGCTGAGGTGCGCCGGAGCGGCGCTGGACCAGGGGGACGAGGTGTGGGTGGTGAGCGCCGATGCGGCGGTGGGTGGCGGCCCGTGGGCGCGGGCCCGCGGACGGTGGGGAGGGGCGGTGGCCTCCCACCAGGTGCGCCTCGTGGGCAGGCTGCTCGAGCACGCGGCTGCGGCGCCGGGACGGACCGTCATCCTGGATGACGCCGAACTCTGGATGGCCGCGCACGATCAGCTCCACGGACCCGCCGCCGCGATGGCGGTCCTCGCCACCGCACACCGCAGCATCAGTGCCGCGGGCTCACGGCTCGTGGTGGTGGCGGGGGCCGAGGCCGCGGGGGCCCGCTGGGCGGGTGGGTTCCAACACCGGGTGGTGCTCGCGGGAACGGACGAGGCCGCCGCCCTGCTCGCGGGGGTCCCGCGCGCACAGGCGGCCAGCCTCCGCCGCCCCGCTCCCGGCCGGGGCGCGTGGCTCCCGGAGGAGTGGGACGCCCAGTTCGTGCGGGCTCCCGCCGCGCCCCCGCAGACCACGGGGCGGGCCCGGGAGTTCCGGCCGCTTCCCCCGCCCCAGGCATGTGTGCGGATCCCGGGGAGGGTGGTGCTCGGCGTGGGGGGTGACCCGCTGGGAGAGGTCTCGATCGAGGACGGTGAGCACGTGGTCGTGATCGGACTGGGCCACGAGCGGGAGGCGGCGGAATCGGTGGTGGCGAGCCAGCGTCGTCGGGGAGCAGGAGGAGGCACGGACCCGGTGACGATCGGGGTGACGCCCGCCGCGTGGGCCACCGGGTGGTCCGGCGAGTTGGGGCGCGTGCGCGATACGGCGGCGCTGCTGGTGGTGCGGCCGGACCTGGGCGGCGCGCCCTCGGGGATCAGGATCGAGGGGGAACTGGAACCGGGCGGAGAGGGCTACGCGGTGCTGGTGCGGGAGGGGACGGCGGTGGCGCTGCGGGTGGCGGGGTCAGTCGTCGAGCATCTCGGAGCGGCGGTCCACGATGAACTCCCGCGCGCTCGGGCGCGTGAACAGGAAGATCGCGATCGCGGACGCGGCGAAGCCGATCAGCGCCGTGAACCCGATGAGGCGGATCGAGGCGATGAAGGACATCGCGAGCAGCAGGTGCCACGTGATGAGCACGCTGCGCGCCCACGGGCGGGCCTGCAGCAGCTGCCACGAGGCGAAGGAGGTCAGGGCGATCACGAGGAGCCAGAAGATGTGGAGGCCGGGATCCTCGAACACGCCGCCGGGGCGCAGCAGTTCGATGAACGCGAGCACCGCCACGATCAGCACCTGGGCCACGGTGATGGCGGCGATCGCGCGGATGGGACCCGGTGAGGGCGGCAGGCTCGGCATGTGCCCGATCCTAGTGAGGTGCGCGGCCCGGATCGGCCCTGACAGACCGAGGTGAACGTGTGGTGAGCGTTGTGTGAGCAACATAACCCGGCCTCTTTCGGGGCAGCCCTTGTCACCCCTCAAGGTGCGTGTAAGCCTTGAGTAATCGCACCCCCAAGGTGCGTGTTTTTGATGCACCGGACGCCCAGCGCGTCACATCGGCTCACAGGAGTAATACATGGATTGGCGCCACCGTGCCGCGTGTCTGACGGAGGACCCCGAACTGTTCTTCCCCATCGGGAATACCGGTCCGGCTCTCCAGCAGATCGAAGAGGCCAAGGCCGTCTGCCACTCCTGCCCGGTGATCGAGACCTGCCTCAAGTGGGCGATCGAGACCGGCCAGGACGCCGGTGTCTGGGGCGGACTGTCCGAGGACGAGCGCCGCGCGCTCAAGCGGAGGACCGCCCGCGCACGCCGCGCAGGCTGACGCATCATCGAGTGCGGTGAGCGGGGTACCCGAGAGGGTGCCCCGCTTTCGCATTTGCTCGAGAACCCTACGAAAGCGCGCCGAGTTCCAGGTCCCCGCTGGCGCGGAACTACCGCAGCACTCCTTCGAGCAAAACGCTGAGGTCCGCCCGGATCTGCTCCGACGAGTTCCCCTCCGCAAACGTGCGCATCCCGCCCACCCGCAGCATTGCATGTCCATGGGCGAGGGCCCAGGCAGCGCGGACGGCCCGGTCCGCGGGCACGCCCAGCGATAGCGACGTCACCACCTCCCCCAGCGTTCCGAAAGCTCCCACTCCCGCCCGCGCCTGCCCGGTGCGCACCTCGGCGTCGAACATCAACCGGAAGAGCCGGGGGTGGGCGAGGGCGTACTCCACATATGCGGTTCCCGCGTCCAGAAGGCGGTCGCCAGGGTCAGCAGCCCGCTCCGCTGCCGCTCCGAGTGCGTCCGCCAGTTCGGCGAAGCCCGACGCGGCTACCGCACCCAGCAACTCCTTCCTGTGGGCGAAGTGCCGGTAGGGCGCGGCCACGCTCACCTTGCACGCAGCGGCGACTCGCGTGATCGTGGCGGCCGGTTCTCCCTCTGACTCCACCAGGCTCCTCGCCGCGCGAACGAGGTCCGAGGCGAGGTCTTCGCGGTGGTAGCTGGTCACCCCGCCATTATCGGTGGTGGACAGTGGAACGACGCTCCGACGTGCGGCGCCTCGCGAGCCAGCGTGTAATCCTCCCCTGGTGCCAGAGCACCAGGCCTGACGCCACGAGTAGTGGAACCACGACCACTCCGAGCACCAGGCGGATCGGCTCCGTCCATGTCGGGGGCATATAGACGAGGGCGGCGATCACCGCGCCCAGGGCGATGTGGAAGATGCGGAGCAGGGTCCGTTGGATACGAGGGTGCATTCCTTCATGTTAAAGTGATTAACATGCGCATGTCTAGGGCTCCTCTCCTGCCTCACCGCCTTGCCGCTACGACCGGACTCGCTCTCGCCGGCATCGTTGCCCTCATGATTCTCGGCCGGCTTCTGACCCCCCTCGGGGTCCACCCCTCCGGACCACATCCACCGCCCGTCTTGCGCACAGCCCCTGGCTCGGCCGCGCCCAAGGCCGGGTCGCTCCTCCCGCCGGATCCCCGCGATGCTGGCATCTCGCGGCGGACGCACGCCGGGTGACGGCACGAGGACTCGCCGTCGCGGGAGTGGTCGCGCTCGCCCAGGCGGTGCTCGCGCGGCCCGAGGTACGGCCTCAGGCGATTCCCGTCGCGGGGGTGGCAGCCGCGCTGGTCGCGCTCGCCGCCGGAGGCGCGTTCGCGCCGCGGTGGTGACGCGCCCCCGTCCCGCTATCCGAGGTGCACGTGCACCGTCACGTCCGTGCCGCCACCGGCGGACTCGGACCAGCCGATCGTCCCGCGCAGCTCGGCCGCCACAAGGGTGCGCACGATCTGGGTGCCCAGGCCGCTCCCGGGACCCTCACCCTTCTCGAGCCCGGCGCCGTCGTCGATCACGTGGAGCTCCAGGTCATCGCCTTCACGCCGGGCGGTGACCCGCACCACCCCGGACTGGTAGCTCAGTCCGTGCTCGATGGCGTTGGAGACCAACTCCGTCACCACCACCGCGAGCGAGGTGGCAACCGCGGAGGGCACCATCCCCACCGCGCCCTCCACGCGGGTGACCACGCGGGACTCCTGGCGTGCCACGTCCGCGGCGAGGGAGATGATCCGGTCCAGCAGCTCATCGAAGTTCACGGTCTCCGTGGCGGTCTGCGAGAGGTTCTCGTGGACCACCGCGATCGTGGCCACGCGGCGCTGCGCCTCCGCGAGCGCGGTCTTCACCTCCGGCACCTCGCTGCGGCGGGCCTGGAGGCGCAGCAGGGCGGAGACGGTCTGGAGGTTGTTCTTCACCCGGTGGTGGATCTCCCGGATGGTGGCGTCCTTGCTCATGAGCTCGCGCTCGCGGATGCGGATCTCGGAGACGTCGCGCACCATGATGATCGCGCCGCGCCGCTGGCCGTACTCGGTCAGCGGGATGGCCCGGAAGGTCACGGACACCCCGTGCGAGTCCACCTCGGACTGCCACGCAGCCCGGCCCATGAGGACCACGGGAAGCGATTCGTCCACGGTTGAGTGCACCTCGATTCGCGAGGAGATCACGGAGGCCAGCACCTTCCCCACCAGCGGGTCCGGCAGGCCGAGCCGGTGGAAGCAGCTCATGGCGTTGGGCGAGGCGTACATGACCACGCCATCGGAATCGATCCGCACGATCCCGTCCCCCACACGGGGGCCGCCCCGGCGGGCGCCCGGCGCGGAGGTCTGCGGGAACTCGCCGCGGGAGACCATGGAGCAGAGGTCGTCCGCCAGCGCGAGGTAGTTGACCTCCAGGCGTGAGGGGCTGCGCGCGATCCCCAAGTTGGCCTCACGCGCCATCACGGCGATCGCCCGGCCGTTGCACACCACGGGAACCAGGTCCTCGCGCACGGCGTAGGAGCCCGTCCAGCGCGGTTCCGTGGAGTGCTGGATCATGCCCTCCGAGAGCGCCCGGCGCATCTGCTCCACGCGGCCGTGCGGGAGGTGGTCGCCCACCACGTCGTCCTGGTGCACCGTGACGCCGGTGGACGGACGGCAGTGGGCGGCGGCAACGAAACCCCCGTCCCCGTCGTCGACCCAGAGGACGAGGTCCGAGAACGAGAGGTCCGAGACCACCTGCCAGTCCACCACCAGCAGGTGCAGCCACTCCACCTCGATGGGGCTGAGTTGCCCGTGTTCGCGGAGGATCTCGCCAAGGTTTGCCACGGCAGCAGCCTACGGCGCGTTCCCGGTTAGTGTTGGACCCAGCAGATCCGCGCCCACAAGGGAGTTCCCATGAAGAAGTTCACCGCCGAGGCCACCTACTCGATCCCGGCCACCCAGGTGCGGTCCATCCAGACGGATGAGGCGTTCGCCGATTTCCTGGTGGAGCGGTTCGCCGGGGAGGTGGGCGCGGAGGTCCGCTCCCGCTCCGTCACGCAGCAGGGAGACCGCGAGGTGCTCACCGCCGTGGTGTACGCCGGGCCGGAGAAGCTGCCGAACATGGCGCGGCGCTTCCTCTCCAAGGGCGTGGAGGTCACCATCGAGCAACTCTGGGACGCCCCCGCGGCGGATGGCTCCCACACCGGGGAGTTCCGCCTCACCACCGTGCCGGATCGGGGATCCATGCGCGCCGGGTTCGTGCTCCGCGATGACGCGAACGGCGGCTCGCGGCGCTCCTACGATGGCGAGCTCTCCGTGAACGTGCCGCTCGTGGGGGGCGCGATCGAGAACCAGGCCCTCAAGTACACGGATCGCGTCATGGGGATCGAGGCCCGGGTGCTCGAGATGTACCTGGAGCAGCAGGAGGGCTGACCTTCCCGACGGCGGGGCTCGCCCTGGCGCGCGGCCCTCGCCTTCCTGCGGGGTGTGTCCCGACGACGGGCGCACCACCGCTCGCGCGGGCAGCCAACCGCGCAGGTAGCCTTGAAGGATGACCAAGCCCGAGACCCACGAGACGATTCCCGCACGCCCCGAGGGAGGGGACGTGGAGACGGAAGCCCCGCCTCCGCCGTCGGGAAGGGAGAGCCAGGCGTTCGAGGAGGGTGACGGGCTCGTGACCTCGCACCCACTGACGATCACGCGCATTGGCGAGGGCACGTACGTGGCGCACACCAGGAGCGGCGCGGAACTGCGGATCGCACGCGAGGAGGACCCGGCGGGATTCACGCCCGGGGAGCTGCTCAAGCTCGCGCTCGCGGCGTGCAACGCGATGAGTGCGGATGCGCGGCTCGTGCACGCGCTCGGGGCGGACTTTCCCTCCCAGACCACGGTGGAGACGCTCAAGCACGAGGAGGAGGAGCGTTACGCGCAATTCCGCGTGACCGTGGTTGCGCCCGTCCAGGACCTGGGCGAGGAGGAGCGGGAGAAGCTTGAAGAGCGGGCGGCGGCGGCCGTGAAGAAGAACTGCACGGTGGGGCGGACGCTCGGCGCGGGCGCCACGTACGAGTTCCGGCTGGCGGGCGACGGCGAGTGACGGCCGAGGGACGAGAG
>JAUNRP010000024.1:10624-14242 GCA_030544165.1 bacterium | reverse complement strand
CGCTCGACAGCGCTGGGCGACGGCGATGGATCCGGCTCTGGGCCGCTGCACCCGGCGAGGAGCACCCCAGCGGTGAGCGCAGCCGCCGTGAGCACGCCAACAGAAGCGCGGCCCGAGAGTCCACTGCGGCGACTACCCATGGCCCCATTCTGATCACATCCCGCCACACCTGCAGGTCCTGGCGTTCCGCGAGGCACCCGGGCGCGCGGTGCGCGCAGCATCACACGCAAACTCCGTGGACGTGGAACCCCTCGCGGTGCGATGATCCGTTGCCGCCGAGATTTCTCGAGCCACCCCCGCGCCGGCCCGCGCCCAGCCCGCCACCACGCACCTACGAGCGAGGAACCGCCCATGCCCCGCACCGACTGGAAGCGCCAGATCGTGCTCTTCCTGACCTCCCAGAGCCTCTCGCTGCTGGGATCGATGGTGGTGCAGTACGCCCTCATGTGGCACCTCACCATGACCACACAGTCCGGCGAGATCATGACCCTGGCCGTGATCGTGGGCTTCCTCCCGATGCTCTTCATCTCGCCCTTCGCGGGGGTCTGGGCGGACCGCCTCCCCAAGCGCTGGCTGATCGCCGCCTCGGACGCCCTCGCCGCCCTCTCCACGCTCGCCCTCTTCATTGCGGCGATGATGGGGCACTTTGGCATCCCCGTGATTCTCGCGGCCATGGCGCTGCGCGCTGTCGGCCAGGCGCTCCAGGGCCCCGCGGTGGGCGCGATCCTCCCGGATATCGTCCCGGAGAAGCACCTCATGCGGATCAACGGCTACAACGGCTCCATCCAGTCCGCGATCGGCCTCGGCTCCCCTCTCCTCGCGGGCGCCCTCCTCTCGCTCATCCCCATCCAGTGGGTCCTCCTCATCGACGTGGTCACCGCCGCCCTCGCGATCTTCGTGATGCTCGCGCTCGTCCACACGCCCCACGCCCCTGCGGATCCGGACGCGTCCCCCACCACGGCACTCGCCGACCTCCGCGACGGCTTCCGCTACGTCATCCGCCACCGGTTCATCTCCCGGCTCTACTGGTACTTCGCCGTCACCTTCTTCCTGGCCGCCCCCGTCTCCTTCCTCACGCCCCTCCAGGTCACGCGTACCTACTCCAACGACGTCTGGCGCCTCACCGTCATCGAGTCGATCTTCTTCGTGGGCATGCTGCTCGGCGGTGTGATCATTGGTTCGTGGGGTGGCTTCCGCCGCAGGGCCGCAACGATCGCGATGGCGATGGTGGCCATGGGGGTCGGGACCATCCTGCTCGGCCTGCCCCAGCCCTTCTTCACCTACAACATCTGGATGCTCGCCATCGGCATCTTCATGCCGATGATGAACGCCCCCACCATGACCCTCCTCCAGGTCACCGTGGAGCCGCGATATCTCGGCCGCACCATGTCCGTGATGATGATGATCTCCTCCTCGGCCATGCCACTCGGCATGCTCTTCTTCGGCCCCCTCGCCGACCGCGTCCAGATCGAACTCATCCTCCTCGTCACCGGCGCGCTCATCGTGGCCGGCAGCGCCCTCATGTTCGCGGACCGCACCATCCGCGAGGGCGAGCCCGTTGGTGTCACCCCACCCCTCACGCCCGAGTCCTCCGATCTCCCCGACGGCGAAACCCCCGTCCCAGCGAGCACTCCCGTCCCGTCCGTCTCTCCCGACGGCGAAACTCCCCTCCCAGCCCCACCGAGCATGTAGTCATCTGGTCCCCATACGGGACCTTTTGACAACATGCCCTCAGAGCCCCACCCTCCATCCGGGACATATAGGCCCTGCTCCCGGTGCGAGACTGGCATCACCGGAGAGGAGGCACGGTGCGCACGGACGTCCTGATGGTCGATGACGAGGAGGCCCTCGCCTCCTCCACCTGCGAGTACCTCACCACGTTCGGCGTCACCGCCACCGCCGTCACCACCGCGGAGGAGGCCCTCGAGTTCCTCCAACACAACGAGGCCGCCCTCATCCTCCTGGACGTGAACCTCCCCGGCATGAACGGCTTCGAGTTCTGCCGCACCGTCCGCCGCCGCGCCGCCACACCCATCCTCTTCATCTCCGCCCGTGACTCGGATGATGACCAGATCCTCGCCCTCGGCGTGGGTGGCGACGACTACATCGCCAAGCCCTACTCCCTCGCCGTCCTGCACGCGAAGGTCCGCCGCATCCTCGACCGTCACGCCACAGAACCAATCCCACCAACCCCCGGCTATGACGACGGCCGCCTCCGCCTCGATCCCGAGGCTGAACGGGTCTGGGTGGACGGCAAGGAGGTGCCCACCACCGCCCTCGAGTACCGCCTCCTCGCCCACCTCGTGGCCAACCGCGGCCGCGTGGTCCCCAAGCGGGAGATCTTCGAGAAGGTCTGGGGCGATGCCATCACGGGGGACGGCACCCTCACCGTCCACATCCGCCGCCTGCGCACCAAGATCGAGGCAGACCCCGATAACCCCCGCCACCTCCGCACCGTCTGGGGGCGCGGCTACCTGTTCGAGGGGCGCGAGCCGTGAACGTCCGGCGCTGGTGGCTGGGCCCCACCCTTGTCCTCGCCGTCGGCCTCCTCGCCACCGTCGCCGTGTGGCTCCTGCTCGCCCGCCCCGCCCCGCCGCGCGAGACGGTGGCCGCCAGCGATGCCGTCCACGCGGTCACCGCTGCGTGGCCCGATCTCGGTTCGCTCACCTTCCCGGAGGAACTCACCCGGGTCACCGTCGTCGACGGCGAGGCTCGCCTTCTCGCGCACGTTGGCGATCCCTTCCGCACCGATGCCGACGCCTACTCCGCGGGGGCGGGGGCATTCGCGCTGGTGGTGGACGGTGAGCGGGTGGGAACCCTGTACGCGCTGGACCGCAGCGAGGGTGCCCGCAGCGCCGCCGCGAGGACGGCGAGCGTACTGGCAACCGCGGGGATCGCCCTGGCCGTGGCCGCCACCTGGGGGTACGCCGCCCTCCAGTACCGGAGCGTGGTCCGCCCCTTCCGGCGCCTGGAGCGCTTCGCCACCGATGTGGCACGCGGAGACCTCGACACCCCGCTCCCCATGGATCGCGCCAACACATTCGGCGCCTTCTCCGAGGCGTTCGACCTGATGCGCAGCGAGCTCGCCGCCGCCCAGGAGCGGGAGGAGGCCGCGCACCAGAACGCGCGGAGGCTCGTCTCGGAACTCTCCCACGACATCCGCACGCCGGTCTCCTCGATCGCCGCCACCGCGGAGGTGCTCGGGATCCGCTCCCAGGAGGAGGCTACCCGGGCCTCGGCCGAGGTGATCCTCCAGAAGGCCGGCCAGATCCAGGCGCTCGTCGCGGACCTGGTGAGTGCGAACGAGGTGGCCATCGAGTCGCTGCCCGTGAACCTGGGGGAGTGGTCCGCTCGGGACCTGGAGGCCCTGATCCGCTCCTGTGACGTGGCCGGCTCGGTACGCGCCGAGCCCCTGCCGGAGTGCCTCGTCACCTACGATCCGCTGCGCATGCGCCAGGTGGTGGACAACATCCTCATCAACGCCGCGAAGTACGCCGGGGGAGAGGTGGAGCTCGGCGCGGCCGTGGCCGAGGAGTTCCTGGTGCTGCGCTTCCGGGACCACGGCCCGGGAGTGCCAGCGGACGAACTCGACGCGATCCTCGGCCGCGGCGTCCGCGG
>JAUNRP010000024.1:0-10524 GCA_030544165.1 bacterium | reverse complement strand
ACCGAGGGCGTGCAGCAGCACGTGCTGAAGAACCTGGACCTCGCCATCGAGGCGGAGGACTTCACGGTGATCATGGGGCCATCCGGGGCGGGAAAGTCCACGCTGCTCTACGCGCTCTCGGGGATCGACCGGCCCACGCTCGGCACGGTGACGTTCTCCGGCACCGAGATCTCCCGCCTGAACCAGGACCGCCTCGCCGCCTTCCGGCGCGACCACTGCGGATTCGTGTTCCAGCAGATCAACCTGTTGGACTCCATGTCCGCCATGGACAACGTGATGGCGCCCGGGCTCCTGCGCCGCCGCCGCGAGGTGGTGGCCACCCGCGCGAACGAGCTCTTCGACCTCGTGGAGATCGACACCTCCACCCGCCGCAAGCTCCCCGGACAGCTCTCCGGCGGCGAGGCGCAGCGTGTGGCACTCGTGCGCGCCCTCATCAACTCCCCGGAGGTGGTCTTCGCGGACGAGCCCACCGGTCAGCTCAACTCCGAGTCCTCCTCCCGCGTGCTCGACCTGCTCACAGAAGTCCACCGCGGCGGCCAGTCCGTGGTCATGGTCACCCACGACGTCCGCACCGCCGTGCGCGGCTCCCGCATCCTCTACCTGCGCGATGGCACCATCCAGGGTGAGCTCGCCCTGGGTCCGTTCATTCCCGACGACGACGCGCGAACCTCACGTCTCCTGGCCTTCCTCGCTGAGATGGGGTGGTGAGGGATGCGCGCTGTGGGCCCGCTCGTGCGGCGCAACCTCCGGCGCGGCCGCGGGCAGTTCGCGGCCACCGCGCTCCTGGTGGTGATCGCGGCGATGCTGCTCAACCTCGCGGTCATCCTCGCCCTCGGCTACTCGCGGAGCTACACGCAGCTCACCGAGGAGCTGCGCACCCCGGGCGCGCTCTTCATCGTCCCGGCGGAGGACGCGGCCACCACGCTCGACGACTACCTCAGGGCTGACGCGCGGGTGTCCGAGACCGAGGTGACGAGGACCCGCCTCACCGTCTCCACGCTGGAGTTCAACGGCTCGGAGATCTCCAGCATGATGCGGTTCGACCAGATCGGTTTGGCCACCCGGCTCGATCAGGCCCGGGTGGTGGAAACCCACGGCGCTGAGGTGGAGAACCCCATCTATGCGCCTCTCATCCTGAAGTACGGGGGCTACGAGCTCGGTTCGCCGCTGGCGCTCGGCGTCTCCGAGCGCCCCTTCCACATCGCCGGGTTCGTGGAGAGTCCCACCAGGGCGTCCATGACCATGGGGGTGCTCGGATTCCAGCTTCCGGAGGCTGGGCTCGCGGCTATCGAGGGGGCCGCCCAGGAGGCGTGGTCCGTCTCCGCGGTCATCCCGGATGCCGCCCACTGGGACGCCGTCTCCACCGATGGTTCCGCGCTGGTCCGCCAGTGGGGAACGGACAACGGCATCTCCACGCCGATGCTCTACGACATCTCGGGGCACCTGTTGCGGGCCGGCAGTTCGATGGGTGCCACCATGTTCGCCGTGTTGCTCGCCGCGTTCGGGTTCATCGTGGGGATCGTGGTCGTGGTGGCCGTCTCCTTCATGATCCGGCAGACGGTCACGCGGGACATGCCGGCGGTGGGATCCCTCAAGGCGGTGGGATTCACCTCCCGGCAGATCGTGAGCGGGATCGTGGGCCAGTACGCGGTGGCCACGGTGGTGGCGACAGCCGTGGGGGTGGGGCTCGCGTGGCTGGCGCTGCCACTGGTACGCGTCTCGATCGAGGGCCAGACCGGCCTGGGCTGGAACCCGGGATTCGACGCCCTGGCGGCAGCCGTGACGCTGGGAGTCCTGCTCGGGACCGTGGCGATCGCCGCCGTCGTCGCGGGGGGACGGATCCGGCGCACGCCACCGGTGGACGCGCTCCGGGGCGGGGTGGCCACCCACGCGTTCCGCACCAATCCGCTGCCGCTGGCCAGCACGCGCGGGCAGGTGGACTGGCTGGTGGGGGTGAAGTCCATCCTCCGGTCCCGCGGGCGAGCCGCCGCCACGATCGGGCTGATCGCGCTTGCGGCCTTCGCGTCCACGTTCACGGTGGCCATCCAGACGCACATCCTCGGTGACCCGCAGAGGTTCGTGCTCACCATCTGGGGGATGGATTCGGACATCTCGATCTCCCTGCGCGAGGGTGCGGATCCAGGCGCGGCGCTCGCCACCGTGCAGGCGGTGGAGGGGATCGAGATGGCCACTACCTACGAGAACCGCAACCTGCTGGCGGGGAGCCAGGACCTGATGGTCCACGTGACGCCGGACTTCGGGCTGCTGCGGTACTCCGCGATCTATGAGGGCCGGTACCCCGAACGCGCCGATGAGGTGGCGATGGGCGCGAATGCGCTGGAGCGCCTCGGCCTCACGATCGGGGACACCGTTACCCTGGCGGGCGGCACCGCGAGCGAGAACTACCTGATCACGGGCGCCACCCAGTCGAGCGCCGCGCTCGGAATGGAGGCCTCGCTCGTGACCTCCGGCTACCAGCGGGTGGCGCCGAACTACGTGCCGGGGTTCCTCACGGCGAACGTGGCGCCGGGCGTGGAGACGGATGACGTGATCCCGCCGGTGCGGGATGCGCTCGGCGACTCCGCCGTGTCCGTCTCGAACGAGAGCACCACCATGGCGAGCATCATGGAGGTCTGGCTCACCATGTCCCGGGGCCTCTCCGTTGCGATTCTGGTGCTGACCGCAGCGGTGATCGTGCTGGTCCTGGGCCTGGTGGTGGCCTCGCACCAGACCGCGCGACAGAGCGAGGTGGGCATCATGCGAGCGCTTGGATTCTCCCGGGCCCGGATCTCGCGGCAGACCGCGGCGGCGCACCTGCCGGTGGTGGCCGTGGGTTTGGCGGTGGGGCTGGTGGCCGGGGGGTTCCTCACCGGGCCACTCATCAGTTGGGAGCTGGGGCTGCTGGGTGTGAGGAACCTCGGCGGCGCGGCGAGCCCCCTCTCGCTGGTTGCGATCGGCCTCGGGATGTTCGCGATCTCGTGGCTGCTGCTCGTGTGGATGGGCCGCAACGTGGGCCGGCTGACCAGCCGCGAGCTGATCGCCGAGTAGGCGTAGAAGCCCCCGCCGGGCCTCCTGTCGGACCTCCCCGCCCTCCTTCCCTCCCGCGGACCCCCCTCCCAGCCCCGCCGAGCATGTAGTCAATTGGTCCCTGTGCGGGACCTATTGACAACATGCCCTCAGAGCCCCGCCCTCGGGCCTCCCACCGCAAGGGCACTCCACCCCCTCTCATCGAGTGTGTGTTGAATTCCCCCACGGCGACCCAAATGGGGGCGCTACACCGTCTCAGTCGTTGGTTACAACACACAGTCGATGTTGGGGTGGGTCCGGGGGAAGCGATGTTGGGGTGGGTGACGGGGAACCGAACTGGGTGGGTGCGGGGGTGCGGTCCGGTGGCGAACGCCCGTGCTCACGTACGCTCGGGGCATGAGTGATCGGTTCGGCCGCCCGCCCGTCAACGCAGCACATGGGGCTGTGGCCACCTCGCAGCCCGCAGCTGCGGAGGTGGGGCTCCAGGTCCTCCGGGAGGGCGGGAACGCGGTGGACGCCGCAATCGCGACGGCCGCCGCGCTCACCGTGGTGGAGCCCTGCTCCAACGGAATCGGCTCCGATGCCTTCGCGCTTGTGTGGGACGGTGGCCGGCTCCACGGGATCAACGGCTCGGGCCGCGCGCCGGCCGCACTCACCGCCGCCAAGCTCCGTGATGCGGGCAGAACAGAGGTCCCCCTCCACGGATGGGAGGCCGTAACCGTCCCCGGAGCCGTGGCAATGTGGCGCGACCTCCACGCGAGGATGGGCCGGCTTCCGTTCCAGCGGCTCATCGAACCAGCCGCGGCGCTCGCGGAGGAGGGGTTCGAGGTCACGCCGGTGGTGGCGCGTGGATGGGAGGCCGGCGTGCGCAGGGCGCCTTCCGCCGCCAACGGTGAGGTCTTCGCCGAGTTCGGCCGGGTCTTCGCCCCTGAGGGCCGCGCTCCCCGCGCCGGCGAGATCGCCCGGCTCCCCGACCACGCCGCCACGCTCCGCGCTATCGCAGCAACCGGGGGAGAGGACTTCTACCACGGAGAACTCGCGGAGACGATCTCGAACTGGGCCGCACGGTCCGGCGGCTACCTCACCGCCGCTGACCTCGCCGCCCACACCTCCCAGTGGGTCGAGCCGATCTCGGCCAACTTCCGGGACCACACCGTCTGGGAGATCCCGCCCAGCAGTCAGGGGATCGCGGTCCTCGCGGCCCTCACGATCCTCGACGGCCTCGACCCCTCAGACATCGACCCCACCACCACCCCCGGCCTCCACCGCGCCATTGAGGCCGTGAAGCTCGCCCTCACTGATGCCCATCGCCACGTGGCGGACCCGGACCACACCCCCGTGCCCACGGCCGGACTCCTCGATCCCGCCTACGCCGCGGCCCGCCGGGACCTCATCGGCGCCACCGCACTGACCCCCACTCCCGGAACTCCGCCCGGATCGGAGACCGTCTACCTCTGCGCCACCGATTCCGAGGGCCAGATGGTCAGCTTCATCCAGTCCAACTTCCACGGGTTCGGCTCCTACGTGGTGGTGCCGGGCACCGGGATCGCCCTCCAGAACCGCGGCCACGGATTCTCACTCGAGCCGGGCCACCCCAACGAGCTCGCGCCGGGCAAGCGCCCCTTCCACACAATCATCCCGGGCTTCCTCACCCGTACGGGTCGTGAGGATGGGGAGAGTGGCGCCGCAGCGGACGGCGGAGGCGGGGCGAGTGGCGCGGCCGCGGCGGGTCACACCCCCATCGGTCCGTTCGGTGTGATGGGCGGGCACATGCAGGCGCAGGGCCACGTCCAGTTCGTGCTCCACACCGTGGACGGCGGCATGGACCCCCAGGCTGCCCTCGATCAGCCCCGCTGGCACTGGCACTCCGGCCTGGACATCCAGATCGAGGACCGCCCCTGGCCGCAGGCCTCAGCCGCCCAGGTCACCGAGGAACTCGCCGCCCGCGGCCACGCCGCCACCCTCGCCCCCGCCGACACCGTGTTCGGCCGCGGCCAGGCCATCTGGCAGACCCCCCACGGGTACCTTGGCGGAACCGAGCCCCGCGCGGACGGTGAGGTGGCGGCCTACTGAGGCTCCGCCGTCGTGAGGACCACGCGGGCCCCCGCTCCCGGTGAGGCGACGAACAGGTTCGGCTCCCCGAGACCGGCCTCCGCGAACGCCGAGCGTACCGCCGCCTCGACCGCCTCCCGTGCGGAGGTCTCGATCAGCGCGATCGCCGAGCCGCCGAACCCGCCGCCCGTCATCCGCGCCCCTAACGCCCCCGCGCCGCGCGCCGCCTCGCAGGCCACGTCCAGTTCGGGGCAGCTCACCTCGTAGTCGTCGCGCAGGGAGGCGTGGGAGGAATCGAACAGGCGCCCCAGCTCGGCGAAGTCCTCCCGCTCGAGGGCCGCGACGGCCGCCTCCACTCGTGCGATCTCGCTCACCACGTGCCGTGCCCGACGGCGGAGCACGCCGTCCGTCAGCCCCTCCACCTGGTCCTGGCTCGCCTCCCGCAGGGTCTCCACCCCGAGGAGGCGTGCGGCCTCCTCACACTCGGCGCGGCGCTTGCCGTACTGGCCGTCCGCGAGGGAGTGGTGGGCGCGGGTGTCGATCACGAGGACCTCGAGGCCGTGGGCCGCGATGTCGAAGGGGGTGTGGTGGACGCCGCCGTCCCGGAAGTCGAGCTCGAGGGCGTGACCGGGCCGGGCGAGGAGGGAGGTGGTCTGGTCGAGGCCCCCGGTGGGAGCACCCACGACCTCGTTCTCCGCCCGCTGGCAGGCGAGAGCGAGGGTGCGGCGCGCGTCGTCGTCGGGATCGATGGACCCGCCGAACAGGGCGAACGCGGCCATCGCGACGGCACCCTCGATCGCGGCGGAGGAGGACAGCCCGGCGCCAACGGGGACCTCGGAGGAGATCACCACGTCCATCCCGCCCACGGGGATCCCGGCCTCGCGCATGGCCCACACGGTGCCGGCCACGTACCCGGCCCAGCCGCGGGGCTTGCCCTCGCCCACATCGGCAAGTGCCACGGCGGCGTGGCGATCGATATCCAGGGACCAGATGCGGACCACCTCGTCCGTGCGCGCGGAGGCGGCGGCGGCCGTGACCTGGGTGAGGGCGATGGGAAGGCAGAGGCCGGCGTTGTAATCGGTGTGCTCGCCGATCAGGTTGACGCGCCCGGGGGAGACCGCCACCACCTCGGGGGAGTGGGCCGTGTGCCGGATGAAGCCCTGCTGGGCGGCGCTCGCAGGCTCGGGAAGTGCCGGCGAACGGGGGGGCATGTCTGCAGGAGAGGCGTTCAGCGGCGCGGGCGAATCCATGCCACCGAGCCTACCGAGCGCGGGGTGCGACCGATGTACCAAGGGACGGTCATGCGATTGTGTCCAAATCGTAATTGGGTTCGGTCGACCAGTATCGTATACGGATGATAACGTCGCACGCGTTCAACCCCTAACAAGGAGTTCATATGCGTTTGCGTGCATTTGCAGCGGCCATCGCCGCGTCCACACTCGCCCTGGCAGCCTGCGGCGGCAACGACGAGCCGGCCGGCGGGACCGGCGGCACCACGGCCGCAGGGACCGAGACCGAGGCGCCAGAGGGCGGCGAGACCGGGGGCGGCGAAGCTGGCGGCGGCGATGCTGATATCGACTTCCTCACCATCGCGGCCGGCGGAACATCCGGTCCGTACTACCAGATCGGCGCCACCATCTCGCAGGTCTTCCAGGAGGGCCTCGGATCGGACTCCTCGGTCCAGGCCACCGGTGCGTCCGTGGAGAACGTGAACCTCATCGCCGACGGCGGCGCCGAGCTCGCCTTCGCCATGGGTGACGCCGTGCGCCAGGCCATGGAGGGGACCGGCCCGTTCGAGGGTGACTCCCACCCCGATCTGCAGGCCGTGACCGCCCTGTACCCGAACTTCGTCCAGATCGTGACCATCGCGGACACCGGCATCACCTCGGTGAACGACCTGGCCGGCCGCCGCGTGGGCGTGGGTGACATCAACTCCGGTGTGGAGCTGAACGCCCAGATGATCCTCGAGGCCCACGGGATGAGCTACGACGACATCGAGGAGGACTTCCTCTCCTACTCCGAGGCCATCGACCAGATGAAGAACGGCCAGGTGGACGCCGCGTTCGTGACCTCGGGCCTGCCGAACGCCGGCGTGCTCGACCTCGCCACCACGAACGACGTGGTGATCATCCCGATCGAGGGTGAGGGCATGGCCTCGCTCCTCGAGCTGTACCCGTTCTTCTCCGAGAACGTGGTGCCGGGCGGTCTCTACGATGAGGAGGCCGATGTTCCCACGGCCTCGATCATGAACCAGCTCCTGATCACCTCGGACCTCTCCGATGACCAGGTCTACGAGATCACCAAGACGTTCTGGGAGAACATCGACCAGATCCACGCCTCGCACAACGCCGCGCAGGAGATCACCCTCGAGAGCATCACCCAGGGCCTCGTGCCCGAGCTGCACCCGGGTGCGGTGCGGTACTACGAAGAGGTTGGCGCTGACATCGGCTAGCCCACTCTCCGGAATCGGAAAAGGAGCGGCCGGTGCGGCACTGCTACTCGCAGTGCTCACCGGCTGCTCCGGATCCGGAGCCGAACTCCAGGTGCGCGATCAGCGCTCCGAGACCGTGTACTACTCGACGCCAGCCACCGACGGCCAACGGATCACCCTCTCCTGGATCCACTCGATCGAACTGACTCCCTGGACCGAGACCTACGAGGTCCGGGACGGGGAGCTCGTCCTGAGAGAGATCACCCTCGAGTCCTATGGAGCAGGGACCCCCTCGAACGAGGGGGTCACACGCATCGAGGACGGGGTGATCCACGTGACGGAACTGGACCGGGCGGTGGGCGCGATCCGCTGGGTCCACTCGCACGACGTCGACTATGAGATCGAGGTGGACGGAGAAGTGGTGGTGGAGACACAGATGATCCCCCACCGCTCGTACGCTGAGATCGTGATCGAGAACAACTAACCCCCACCCCAACCACACCAAGGACCACGATGGCCAAGAACCGCGAGAACAGTCCCGCCTCCCCTGCGGGAAGATCCAGCCACTCCCCGTGGGACCCCAAGCTCCCCCCGGTTCCCCACGCCCTCGAGGATCCTGAGTCCGAGCGGATGGAGCGCGCCGGGGCCAGTATTGCCACGGAGATGGAGGCCGAGATCGACGCCGAGCTCGCGGCGGGCGAGGAGATCTCGACGGACAACCTCGAGGAGGTCCTCGAGAAGTTCGATCGCGAGTCCCGCACTCGCACCATCGCGTGGCAGCCGATGGCCTGGGCGGTCACCGCCATCGCGGTGGCCTTCTCGCTGTACCACATGTACACCGCCTACTTCGGTGCTCCGCCGGTGCTGGTCCACCGATCGCTCCACGTGGCCGCGATCCTGGTCCTCTGCTTCGCCATCTACCCGGCGTTCCAGAGGGCCTCCCGTTCCCGGATCGCGATCTATGACTACGTGCTGATAGCGGCAGCGGTGGCCACCACGCTGTACATGATCCTCAACTACGCGGACCTGGTCCGCCGCGGCGGCCGCCCCGAGTCCATGGACGTGATCATGGGCGTGGTCCTGGTGGTACTCGTGATCGAAGCCGCCCGGCGGGTGACCGGGTGGGCGCTGCCGATCCTCGCGATCGTCTTCATCGCCTACGCGCTCTTCGGCCGTAACCTCCCCGGGCTCTTCCGCCACCGCGGCTACGACTTCGAGTCCCTCATGGGCTTCCTCTACATGACCACCGAGGGTGTGTACGGAACGGCCATCTCCGTCTCCGCCTCCTACATCTTCCTGTTCATCCTGTTCGGTGCCGTGCTCCAGCGCTCGGGGATGGGCCAGTTCTTCAACGACATCGCGCTCGCTCTCGCCGGAACCTCCCGTGGCGGCCCCGCCAAGGTGGCCGTGGTGGCCTCCGGTTTCCTCGGCTCGATCAACGGCGCGGCCGTGGCGAACGTGGTGACCACCGGAGCCTTCACGATCCCGCTGATGAAGAAGGTGGGCTACAACAAGAACTTCGCCGGCGCCGTTGAGGCCACCGCCTCCGTGGGTGGCCAGATCCTGCCGCCCATCATGGGTGCCTCCGCGTTCATCATGGCGGAGACCCTCGGAATGCCGTACCAGGACATCGCGATTGCGGCGATCGTGCCCGCCCTGCTCTACTACCTCGCGATCATCGCCCAGGTGCACCTGCGCGCCACCGCGCTCGGCCTCTCCGGCATCTCCCGGAAGAACCTTCCCGCCGTGGCGGAGGTCATGAAGGAGCGCGGCCACCTGGTGCTCCCGCTCCTCTTCCTCATCTACATGCTGTTCTTCTCCGGCCGCACCATCCTGTTCTCGGCGCTGCTGACCATCATCGTCACCGTGATCGTGGCGATGTTCCGGGAGACCACCCGCATGAGCTTCGGAGACATCATCGCCGCCCTCGCCGACGGCGCCCGCACCGCTGTCTCCGTGGCCGTGGCCTGTGCCACGGTGGGCATCATCGTGGGCGTGGTGACCCTCACCGGGTTCGGCGTGAAGCTCGCGAACGCGATCGTGGCCATCGGTGGCGGAAACCTGTTCCTCTCCCTGGTGCTCACCATGATCGCCTCGATCATCCTCGGAATGGGCCTGCCCTCGATCCCCACCTACATCATCACCGCCACCATGGCCGCGCCGGCGCTCGCGCAGCTCGGGGTGCCCCCGCTGGTGGCGCACATGTTCGTGTTCTACTTCGGACTGTTCGCCAACATCACACCGCCGGTGGCGCTCGCGTCCTATGCGGCCGCGGGATTGTCAGGCGGCGATCCGGTGAAGACCGGTTTCGCCTCGATGAGGCTGGCGCTCGCCGGGTACATCATCCCGTTCATGTTCGTGTACAACCCGGCGCTGCTCCTCCAGGACACCACGGCCTTCGAGGCGGGGCGTGTGATCCTCTCCGGGATCACCGGCGTGCTCCTGCTGGCGGTGGCCGTGGAGGGCCACTTCATGACCAAGGTGCCGTGGTTCCTGCGCCTCGTGATCGCCGGTGGTGCGGTGATGCTCATGAGCCCCGATGCCCTCACGGATGCGATCGGGATTGTGATCGCCATCCTCGGAATCGTGGCGCAGTCGCTCTACGCCAAGAAGCAGGGGGAGTTCTCCATCAGGAACATCTAGCGTCACGCACGGGTGTGGCACGGCTGGGGCGGGGAGCAACTCCCGCCCCAGCGGCGTTTCAGGGGAGCGGCGCCGCGTCCACACACTTCCGTCCATCCCGATAGGCTCGATTCCATGAGCGAAGCAGGGCTCGCCGCCGCGCGGGCGAAGATGCAGGAAGCCGGAGTCTCCGAGGCCGCGATCGAGGTGTTCTCCAGCTACTACGCCCAGCTCGAGAGCGGCGCCACGGGCCTGATCCGCGAGGCGGACATCGAGCCCCTCACCGAGGTGGACCAACTCCCCGAGCTGGACCCGGCGGGTGAGCCCGGAGATCCCGGCACGCTGGACGCCACCGCACTCGGCCAGACAGTGCTCATCCGCCTCAACGGCGG